>JAYGCN010000018.1:0-8828 GCA_046583315.1 Candidatus Hydrogenedentota bacterium | reverse complement strand
TTCAGCAAGGAAACAGGGCTTTTGCGCGGGCTCGACAATTTTTCCGCCAATCTGTTTCGCTATTACGACGACTACCGGGAGCATGATGGCGTTCTCATCCCCCACAAGGTGCATATCGATGCCGGGATGATCATGATGGATTTCGAATTCCTCCGCATCGAGCAAAACGTCGATCTCACAGAACTCTCCGTGGGCGAATTGTTCCAGACCATTGAGAAAAAAGATATCCCCGAGATACTGGGCGTCGCAGAGGACGGTTCCCTGCAGGAGCCGTTAGATTAGCAAGAAAACTTCCGTGCTGAAATCCCAGTCGACATTGAGACATTTAGCGCGATACTATTAACAGTAGCCAACCAAGACCAAATATTCAAAGGAGTATCCAAATGACCAAGCGTATTCAACCTCTTCTGCGGAACATAGTGTATGGTGCCAGCGCGCTGGTCATCGGTGTATCCACGGCCTTCGCGGATGAACGTCCTAATGTGGTGGTGATATTGGCCGACGATCTCGGGTATTCAGACTTGGGTTGCTACGGCAGCGAAATCAGTACACCTCATCTCGATCGCCTGGCAGCCGAAGGGACCAAATTCATAAACTTTCGCGCGTCAGCAGTTTGCTCTCCCACACGCGCAATGCTGCTCACGGGCGTAGATAATCACTTGAACGGTTTCGGCAACATGTATCCATTCATCGACCCCGCGCAGGAGGGAAAACCTGGGTACGAAAGTCGGTTGAATCCGAATGCTGTAACGCTGGCGACCTATCTCAAAGACGCGGGATATCACACCTACATGGCCGGCAAATGGAATATTGGAAACACAGAGCAGGGATTACCCTCGAAGCGGGGATTCGAGCACACCTTCGCGCTGATGGAAACAGGCGCCAGTAACTGGCAACGCAAATCATACTTACCAATTGACGATAACGCACATTTCTTCAAAAATGGCGAACCCTTCGATTCGTTTCCGGACGATTACTTTTCTACAGACTTTTACACCGATACGATCATCGAAGACATCGAGCGTGATCGCGCGGACGGAAAACCGTTTTTCGCCTACCTTCCCTACCAGGCCGTGCACATTCCAATTCAGGCCCCCAAGGAGTACATCGACAAACATGCGAACAACTATGATGAGGGTTGGGAATTCGTCCGGAAGGCGCGACACGCAGCTATGGAAAAAATGGGCATCGTGCCGAAAGGCTTGACGCTACCCGATCTTCCGGATGTCCGCGATTGGGAAGCGCTGGATGCCGAATCCCAAGCGATCGAATCGAGACAAATGGCAGTCTTCGCGGCAATGGTTGACAACATGGATCACAATATCGGCCGGTTGATCGCATACCTCAAAAGTATCGGTGAATACGAAAATACAATTATCGTTTTCCTGAGCGACAATGGTGCAGAAAATGGCGACCCGATTACCGCCATGGGGGCTTACTACGCTCAGCGTTTCGATCTTTCGCTTGAAAACATGGGCCTCAAGAATTCCGCGGTCGCCTACGGTTCAGAATGGGCCAACGTCTCCAATACACCGTTGAATTGGTACAAAAGATACGCCGGGGAGGGGGGGTTTCGCGTCCCCTTTATCGTGCGCTATCCCAAAGGAGCGAAGGCAGGAGTCACCACCGACGCGTTTACGTCGGTACTCGATCTGGTACCGACAATTCTCGATTACGCAGGGGTTGCGAAGCCGGGCAAAGAATACGGTGGCCGCGAAATTGCACCGATTCGGGGCAAGAGTCTGCGCGCATTACTCAGCGGTGAGAGCGATTTTGTCTACGGGAATGATGAGACCTTTTGTTACGAATTGTGTGGCGACGTAGCGGTCTACCGCGGCGACTACAAATTGGTGCGGCATATGCCACCGCTCGGTGATCGTTCCTGGCACCTCTACAACATCGCCAACGATTTGACCGAGTTGAACGATGAAATCAATGATAAACCCGATATTCGTAATGAGCTACTGGCGGCGTACCAAGAATACTCGCGTGAGGTGGGGCTCATCGAGGTTGCCGATGATTACGACCCTATCAGCGCCTTCGCAAACCGTGCGCGCGCCAAAATCATGGAACGTAGGCGCAAAGAAAACGCCAACAAACAGTAACGGCGAACTTTACGCAGATTTAGAACTGAAAGTTTATAAACTGTTTGTATTCGGTAAGGGTGCGAAAAGTGAGTGCAATGCTCGCCTAAAAGTGGACGGTTGATCCGAGAATTTTCGCCCGCGGCGACGGTGAATGCGCCGTTGCCGGGGGATCGCGCTCTGGATGGTCGCGACTTGTGGCTTCCCTGTTATTGAATTCTATTTCCCTGTTCCTGAAAAACTTTTCCCTGTTCGATGATTTCGAATTCCCTGTTAATTTCTCGGATTCACTCTCCCGTAGGGTCAAAAAACTCAGCCCAACATCGAAAACACACCGAACGAAGCGTGTAAATTGAATTTTGAAACGAATTCGGCTATGTTATCGGTAAATCTATAGCTTGGCCGAAATTCGAAAATCGCGTGCCAGTATTGACCAAAAATCACCGACTATAAATATAACACCCTCAATTATACTTCGGCTTGAGGAGCTCCGAAAAGCGCACGAACACAGGAAACAACGGTGAATTCATAGAAAATGTACCCAGTATCAAAAACGTCAAAAATGCCCATTAACAAAGGCCGATGTCGGCCTGCTATATTTCTAACATCCCAGAAGTATAGCGAGAGCCAGCGTTCTGGCGCGAGAACGGCTAATCGGCGAGAACACCGCTCCGTGATCGCGATTTCGGCTTCCCTGTTATGGATATATATTTCCCTGTTAAGTGATTTCGAATTCCCTGTTAATTTTGACGTTCAAATCACCAGAACCTACGAATCGGCAGTCAGAACGGGGTTATTCACGCATACCCATAGCTAGAATAGATCAAAAACGGGTTTAATTCCCTGTTAATTACCCTGTTAGCAGGGAAATCGGGTGAGAATCGGTTCGTAGCGTTTCTTAACACCACCAGAGTTTTTCGACCCTACGGCGTCCTTCTTAGTTGCTTTCGTGTTTTACATTCTGGCTCGATTTTCAACGAGCTGAGGTTCGGGGTGCAACGTGAATCGCGTTCCCAATACCACGACAAGTTTTGTATCGCGTGACTTTTCTTCGTTGCTTGTTTGCGTCGCCACCGGTATTTTAGTATTGTTTAAGAGTGCAATCGTAATGAATCTCGTACTTCGATATTCGTGACACACTCAACCGGAGCATCAATACGGAAAATCTTCAGTTCTGGTATAGAACGAGGCCTGTAAGGGAGAGCTATGCAAAAGGTGTTGATAGTCGATGACGACCCGGAGGTGTTGTGTGCTGTTGAAGACGCACTGTCTGATTCTGGCATTTTCGTATGCACAGCTACGGATGGTCAGTCTGCACTTACCTCGGCAAAGGATAACGCGCCGGATTTGGTCGTACTCGATATTGATCTTCCGCGAGGAATGTCAGAATCCGGCGAGCGGCTTGATGGTGTTGGCGTTCTCAAGCATCTTCGCAGAGTATCTGATATCGGGGTATTGATGCTGACAGCAACTGACCTGACGTCGATGAAAATTCTGGCACTTGAATCCGGCGCCGACGACTACCTCACTAAGCCCTTTGACCCCGGCGAGCTCCTCGCACGTGTGCAAAGCATCCTCAGGAGAAAGCAGTTAACTCAAAAAGAGGAGGGAGTTATCACGTTCGGAGAGCTTGATGTGCATGTCGGCGCTCGAAAAGTATTTTTGACGAAGAAGGAAGTTGAGCTGACCCGTATCGAGTTCGATCTGTTGTTGACCATGGTCAGACGACCTGGACAGGCCTTCACACGTCTACAACTTGTAGAAAATGTCTGGGACAATATTTCTGAAGACGATCGCTTGGTTGACACCCACATAAGTAGGCTTCGAAAGAAAATCGAACTCGACCCTTCCAGGCCGCAATTGGTGACGACCGTTCGGGGCATAGGCTACCGCCTTGAGAAACACCGCGACTAAGATTTCCTTTAGACCTACCCTCCTCGTTCCCTTCCGACGCATCACTCACGTTTGCTTCCCTCTTTCCTGTGACCATCTATTTCGTCACAGAAATCTCACATTCTCGTAATATGCCTGCGATAAAAGCATGTTATTCTCTGTTCGTCACAGAAATCTCACATTCTCGTAATATGCCTGTAATAAAAGTATGTTATTCTCTGGGTATAAAACGCATCCCACGGATGGCTATAATCATAACAATTATGGTTCATGCCACCGGGTAATCGAAAGGGGACTGCCATGAACGTATTAATCGTAGATGACGACAGAGCCACACTCGAATTCATGTCCGACGCCGTAAAGCACGAAGGTCACACTACGTATGTCGCCGAGAACGGTGAAGAAGCGATGACGTTATATACGGAATTCAATCCTGACTTGGTCATAACCGATATCCGTATGCCCAGAGTAGACGGCCTGGAGCTGTTGAAATTGATAAGAAAGAACGATCAACAGATCAAGGTTATTGTTACGACCGCATTCGGGTCCGAAGATTATGCGAAGCAAGCCTTGGAATACGGCGCGAGTGGATACATCAATAAACCAGTTCGAATTAGGGAACTGACAAATCTCGTTCGAGAAACGGACATATCCAACCGTCGCAACAGGATACGGAAGAATCTAGAGTCTCGTCTTCAAATTCAGAAATTCTCGATGACCGTAGACAATCGCATGGAACGCGCACCGGATATCGCAGCGATTCTTACAGAAAAAGCATCCGTTTACCTGGGCGAGGATGTTCTTGCTGGGGTCCATATGGGATTACTTGAACTAATTACCAACGCCATCGAACATGGAAACTTGAACATTTCTTCCGAGGAGAAACGGGAAGCATTAGCGGGGGAACCGGGCGATATGCTCAAGTTGTATCAACGCAAGTCGCATCAAGGCCAACTGCTATATCCTGAATTCGCACGAATGCTTGTCCACATCAATGTCTCTATGACACCCGATTATTGTGAATGGACAGTCAAGGATGAGGGGGACGGGTTTGACTGGGAACAGGAGGCGATAGCATCTGCCGACCGGAATGAAAATGCATCTACGGCGACGGGTATCGACCTCTGCAGAATACGGTTTGATGAACTACACCATATGGGGAACGGAAATACCGTGCGCGTGAGGAAATACACATGCAAATGAGTAGATTAGGGGGAGTTCAGGCAGGCCTATAGATTGCTGATGACATACAAAGAAGCAGGCTTAAAACATCAGTTGATACGAAGTTGTGAGATCAATAAGGAGGTGCATTACTGTGAAAAACCAGGCGACTCATACCACCGTCTGTCGCATATGCGGGAAGCCCTCATACAGTACGGTGGGGCTTCGCCAACGTACCAAACTATGCCATATGTGCTGGACCCGCACTAAGTTGGGAGGTCCACCTGCCAGTATTACAACCTATCGCATTACAAGTCCGGGACAGCCTTTCGGAACACGATCAACTGCATTGCAAGAACGGAGTCTGGTGCAGAAGAAAGAATTTCGTCTTGTAACAATATGCACCTGCGGAAAGGCCGTGGACATGAGCGGCCAAGCACTAGGCATGACTATCGCCTGTCCAACTTGCGGAGAAAAAATTCTTCTGACAGAAACCATGAAGACGGTATCGAAAGGGGAATCGACCCGTGCAAGAGACCTTCAAGTTGCCGATGCGCTCAATCCTCCCGTTAATGCTTTGTCTTCAACAAGACGAATCGGCGATCTGTTGGTCTACGCAAACTTTGTCACTCCAAACGAACTGGAGGAAGCTCTCGCACTACAAAGCGGACAAGGTCAAAAATTAGCAGACAACCTCATCACGCTTGGATATTTGAATCGAGATGAATTCGAAGCATTCCTTATCCAATTGGATGATATCCGAAGTATTGACCTTCACTGCTGCAAATTTGATTCAGACGTGCTTGCGCTGATACCGCTTCAATTCGCGCTGGATAACGAGGTTTGTCCGATCGACCATTTAGGTCCACTGCTCACTGTTGGAATGGCATGCCCACACGATGCCAGGACTCTCCGGAAAATCGGATATCTTACGCGTCTTAAGGTCATTGCTTATCTTTGTCGCCCAGACGAAATTGTCAATGTATTAAAGGATTTTCATCCCGAATGGACCTATGCTTCATATTCGTGAAATCGATGAAACGATTAATCGAAACATTCTTGCGACGTTTCAATCGACTAATTATCTCAAAAGGAAGCCAGCTATGCGTGTCCTGAAGCAGATTAGCCGAATTCTTACACCCCCGACAAGACACACATCTCGGGAGGAACGCACCGACCTCGGGCCGGGAAAGGAGGTCGCGGGAGCAGCCCGGATAGGAGACATACTGAAATGTCTTCTTGTCGACGAAAAGCCGGGCGTTGACAATATCCAAGCGGAGTTATCCGAACTCAGAGATATTGCATCGAAGCTTGGAATTTATATGGTGGCATGTGAAATTAGGGAATGCGTCTCTAGCATGCCCCATGAGGATAAAAAAGGAAGGATGTATAAGAAAGGTCGCGGATTTGAGTTGGCCGCCGATCTCCACCAGCAAAACCTTTCAATAAAATTGAGCGCACTGAGTGAGGGTCGAACTGACATGGGACCCGAAGGATTTTCCCGGTATTTCAGGGAGGTTCTCGACTGCTTCTTCTTGGCGAAGAAGCATCGAAAAGGGATTCAAGTTTGTCTCGGAACTTGCGAAGAGCTGCTGATACGGGCGTGCGATCGATCAGGAAGTGCTCAGGTATTTCCGTCATTGGCTCAAGAGTGTGTCGCGGTTATTCTCGAACTAGTACTTCGGGAAAAAGAACGAAACGACCACAGTTACAGCAGGGCCAAGCAAGAAAATCGCAGATCCGATACGCCATTACCGAGAGTTCCCTTGCCCCCAGATTTTCTGGATGATGGCCTACATTCTTATCTCAGCGATTCCCGAGAAAGAATCGTTATGGTCGCCTCTGCCTTAGCCAAAGCCAAAGCTAAAGCAAATATCGATATAGATTTCGGAGTCTCCGGGACCAGAAATGTGTTCGAAAAGCGTTTAGCATATACAGAGTTCCTTCGAAAAATATCAAGCATATCTCATTACCATCCGTTGGAAGTGTTTGCATTTGAACAGGCGGGGGCAATCAAAGAGGCCATCGCGCCGGGCAATGGTTTGACGCTCTATAAGATGGCAGCTCAAGTCTCTGAAAAACAAGCCAAGAGGGAAAGAGATAGAAATCTTAGATTTCTAAGTCGACGACATTTCGAGAAGGCTGCCGATATGTGGTATCTGGCTGGAGATATCCCACGCGCCAAGAAAGCACGTACATTAGCATACGGCCAGCGTAGTGATTGACCCACAAGCTGAGAATGGCTATGCAGAGGAGTCTACACGGATTCAGATTCGTCAGTGGTGCGACCCGGCGAACACAGATTTGAGATGAAAGGTTTCAGATGGATGCTTTACAATAAGGAGCCTTTGGGTATAATGCTATGATTTGGGTATAATGCTATGAGAGGAAGCCATCTGGTGATCCGGAGGTTGCCGTGAGGACGCGAATCAGATGGACAACAAGGTCGGAAAGCAATGGAAACGCCTGATAGCGGCCCTTTTCATACTACTCGTAGCGTCGTGCGTTTCCTGGTATCTTTCAAGAAACGCGTATGAAGCTAAAATGATTGAAGTACAGGGAGAACTTCTCCAACAATCCCTCTTCGACTCATCAGCGCTCCAAAGAACGTTGGGTACGAATCTTGCTGTCCTTCGAGCGATGAAATCCTTCGTAGCGATATCAGGACACGTTGATCGCCAATCGTTCAGCAATTTTGCCAAGCGACTCCAAAGCGAACGAAGTCATTTTCAAGCGATTGAATGGATTCCGCTTGTAACAAGCGATGAAAGGGAGAAATTTGAACAGTTAGCACAGGAGGATGGGTTTCGTGATTTTCAGTTTACAGAACGGGCGACACAAGGTACCATGGTTCGAAGATCTGACCAGGACACGTATTATCCTGTCTACTACGTCGAGCCCCTGAAAGGAAACGAGCTCGCCGTCGGTTTCGATTTGGCATCGGACGACACGCGCAGAGTGGCCCTTGAGCGGGCTCGAGAATCGGGAGAAGCTGTCGCCAGCGCGCGAATCACTCTCGTGCAAGAGCAACAAATACAACACGTTTTTTTATTTTTCGTGCCTGTTTTTGGTGATCCCTCTTCGGAATCGAATGTCGACCGACCAGAAGATAATTTTTTGGGCTACATTTTGGGTGTCGTTCGTGTCGGAGATCTTGTAGAAGCGAGTTTGCACTCCGTCGACCCTGCTGCAATCAGCATTGTTCTGCGAGATCTCGATGCACCAACGGATAATTCCATCCTTTATGTGAATTCGTCTATACCCGAACTGGAAACGTTGGCGGGATCGAACCCTCTTGCGCGCAGAAATATGTTCAGCATTGGCGGACGGCAGTGGTCCCTGGAACATCGGTTTACGGACGAGTACTTCAAGACGAGAATGGGCTTTCTGCATTCGATAATACTTGCGATAGGTATCGTCTTATCTTTAACGCTTAGTACCTATTTGTTTGATATTCTAGGGCGCGAGGAAAGCACAAAGATTCTTGTCGCGAATCGAACGTTAGAGCTCCACACGAGTGAAGCTGGCCATCGAAATACGATTCTACAGCTCAGAGAAATGAACCGCCACAAAAGCAAGTTTTTATCATCCATGAGCCACGAACTGCGCACTCCCCTAAACGCTATTCTCGGATTTGGCGACTTACTTTCGAGTCAGGGTTTCGGCCTCTTGAACGAAAAACAAACCAGA
>JAYGCN010000302.1:0-13926 GCA_046583315.1 Candidatus Hydrogenedentota bacterium | reverse complement strand
AATTTTTCGATCGAAATATCGATGCCTTCTCCGCGCACGTGACCTTTTATCGTAATCCAATCCAGGTTGAGAGCGATTCCTTGATCGGCTTCAACCTTAACGAGCTTTCGAAGAGAGGTGTAAAGGGGGTGCTTTACTTCGGCGCGGTATCGTCCGGGGGGGAGGTCTGCGATGCGGTATTCTCCGTTGACATCTGTGACGGTCGATGTGAATACGGGACCGTCCAGCTCAATCTGCGCTCCTGGAACACGACCGTCTTTTACGTTGCGAATCATGCCGTGAATGGAGAATGTTTCGATTTCTCTGGAGAGTATTTCTTCGAGCACATAGAGGAATTCGTGTTGGAGCGGGTAAAGTTTCTATCGGAAAGGGGCATTGAATCAGGAGTATTGGCATGCTCGACAGGGCGCTCAATTTCTACGTATGATTCGTCCAACTGTCGTAGGCCGAAGAGACCGAACACAGCGATTACGGCGAGTATCAGGGCAAAACCTATGAAATAGCGACGTTTCATATTGGATGCCTGTGGACAGGGCTTCGCTGATGCGATTATCAGTGTGTATCCCGCTGAGTCGTATTAAGTTCCGGCGAAATATGCATGGGGCTATGATAGAGTAAGCGTGCACGGTATATACAAAAGGAGTCTGAGTCATGGCCAGTTTTTACGAAACTCTTACTGAGAAGCAAATTGAGTTCATCGGCAAGCAGCATATGTTCTTTACGGCGACGGCGCATAGCTCCGGGCGGATTAATCTGTCGCCGAAGGGGATGGATTCGTTTCTGGTGCTTGCTTCCAATAGAGTGGCGTATCTGGATTTGATGGGGTCGGGAAATGAGACGTGTGCGCATATTCAAAATGACGGGCGGATTACGGTGATGCTGTGTTCGTTTGATCAGGCTCCGAATATTCTTCGAATTTATGGTCGGGGGGAAGTGATTGGGCCGAAGGATGCGCAGTGGGATGAGTTGATGGGGCAGTTTGAATCGTTTCCGGGGCAGCGGCAGATTGTGATTATTCATGTGGAGTCGACGCAGGATTCGTGTGGCTGGGCGATTCCACGGTATGAATACACGGAGGAGCGGCAGACGCACAACGAGTTTGCTGCGGGGATTTCGGATGAGAAGAAGTTGGAGAAGATTGCTGCGCAGACGGAGTCGATTGATGGATTGCCGATTGTACCGACGTCGTGAGCTTTCCTAGGGAACGAGTTTCTTCAATTCTTCGATCCAGTTTTTGACCACGACGAATTCTCTGATGTTTCGGACATCGGCGGTGTTTTCAGTGATGATGAACTTGTTCCCATCTGGATGGACATCGAAATTGGGCGCGTATTGGCTCACGCGGGGTCCGAAGGGGAAATCGAATAACGCTTCGGGCTGACCCACACGTAATCGACCGTCAATGGAGATCGATACCGCGAAAACTGTGTATCCGTTTCTATAATAGAGTTCGTCGCCGCTGGGTGACCATCGCGGATCGACTCCGCCACCGACGGATACCTGGATGCGGCGTCCGGTTCGTCCGAAGGGGCGAATGTAGACTTCCCAGACGTCGGATTCATCAGAGGAATAGGCAATGTAGTCGCCGGAGGGATGGAATCGAGGACAGAAACAGCGAGCGGCGATGTCAATGAAAGGTTTCGCTTCCTCGCCTTCGGTGAGCGTCCAGATTTCATAATTGGTGGCACCCGAAGTGCGCATATAGGCCAGCGTTTTTCCGTCCGGCGAAAAGGAGGCTGGCCATTCTGAGATGTCGCTGTCGTGAACGGGTTCACTCGTGCCGTCGTCCAGGTTGAACCAATACATTCTGGGTATCGTTACTCCCTGACTAGTGTATACGATTCGGTTCCCATCCGGATGCCACATGGGGACGACGTTCTCCTTGCCTTCATGAGTGAGTCGTTCCAGGACGCCCCGAGCGATGTCGTAGAGATAGGGTCTGTAGCCGATTGTTGTGATCGGGGGCTACGAGCAGTAGGAGTTCTCCGTCGGGGGAAATCTTGGGGGCGAAATACGTGTTGGGCGGTACCTGAATTTCACGTTGGGTGCCGTCCCGTTCAATCCAGTACAACGAATTGGGTGTCTTCTCCGTTGAACTGGGTGCGTAGACGAGGTCGCCATTTGCCGATACCGCGAATACGGCGAGGTCCCTCCGAAATCGGTTTCCACGTTTTCAATGATCGGGACGGGTGCGCCTACAATACTTGGGACATTCCAATCCGCCCGCGCGGCAAGAAGAGTGTTTCTACGTGTATATACCATGTGACCTGATTTGAGGATAGTCGCGCCATTGGCCTGATCGTGAAGCCATGTTCGCGTCCCGGTTCTTAGGTCCACTATCTCGGCGTGTGGTGCTGCGTCATCCCCAAAAATCGAGGTCAGGCTGAAGAAGTCCCCTTTTTCATCGAAACTTATCGGGATTTGCCATTGCTCACGGTCTTCTTCGGACAGCGTGGTCAACTGTTGAACTTCGCCGCCCCTAGCCGGGATGCATTTCACGCCTGATCCGACCTCAGACCAGTAAATCATTTCGTCTTTGTTGCAGATTATGTTAAACACCTTCTTATTCACGCGGGTGATGGTTTGTACGCTTCCGTCGGACAATCGCATCCGCTTCATTTCTTGATCTTGGACGTATCCGAGCCAGGTTCCGTCGGGAGAAAAGAAGGGTGCGGCGGCACCTTCCGTGTCTTGAATGGATACGAGGTCGAGGGAATCCATGGGGCGCAACAGGAATCGGCGACGGGCATCTTCCACGACCATGATCAGCAGGGTTTTGGCGTCAGGCGAGAATCGCAGGGGGCGGGACTGGTGGACAGTCGTGCGCCGTCGGGCAGGGAAATGGTGAATCGGCTGACGTGCGGGTTTTCCTGGGTGATGACTTGCACGACGGGTTCGTCGTCTTCATCTGCCCGTAATGCGACCCAGGCTTCACCGATGTCGCGCAGTCGCAGGCGGAGGTCGTGTTCGAGGCAGCGTTTGAGTAGACGGCGGATGTTGCGTGGGAGATTGTCGGGGAGTTTGTCCCAGTCGACGTCATCGCGGAGGACGGAGCTGAGAACATCCGAGATGGTGTCGCCTTGGAAGGGCATGGTGCCGGTGAGGGCTTCGTACATGCAGATACCGAAGGCCCAGATGTCGGTGCGGCGATCTACTGCGCGTCCCCGGACTTGTTCGGGGCTCCTGTAGCTGGGGGTGCCGACCATCATGCCTTCGTGGGTGAGGCTGTAGGCGGGCGTGGGGATGCCGATGCGGGTGGGGGCTTCTGGATCGGGTGTGGAGCCGGGCGTGGGGGTGGTCATGCCGAAGCTGGACTGTTGGGTCAGAGTTTTGGCGATGCCGAAATCGATGACGCGGACTTTGTCGTCGTCGGTGATTTTGATGTTGGCGGGTTTGAGGTCTCGATGGACGATGCCGACGTTGTGGGCTTCTTCGAGGGTCTCGGCGATTTGCGTGAAGACGGGTACGACTTCACTGGTCATTATGGGGCCTTGGGCGATGCGGTCGGCAAGGGTATCGCCTTCGATGAGCTGCATCACGAGGAAGTGATAACCGTTTTCGGTTTGAAAATCGTAGAGAGCGCCAATGTTGGAATGGTCGAGGGACGCGAGTGTCATCGCTTCCCGCTTGAAACGTTCCAACCGTTCCTCATCTTGAGCGACGTTTTCCGACAACACCTTAATCGCCACCTCACGACCCAACTTCGAATCCGTCGCACGATACACCTCACCCATCCCGCCTTTACCGAGCAGGCCGATGATTTCAAAGGTGCCTAGTTTTGTGCCTATATTTAATGACAATTGTATGACTCCTGCAGTGATGCCCGTCAATTAAACCCGCAAAATCTCATCCTCTTCTACATTAACGAATCGCTACAGGATTGATGATTCCCTGCACCGCCCCTTTGAGCTTGGGCTGACCCAATACGAAAAGAAATTCCCACGCCTTGTCCGCCACGAGTTCATCGGTCTTCATATTTTCAAGAATGTATATTCCATTCTTCGCCAACAGTTCCTGGTGTACCGGGAAAAGAAGCTCGGAGTCCTCTCCAGGAATCACTTCCAGTCCCCATTGGTCCGCTCCGATGGCCACCACATCTTTGGACGCCAGAAATTTCGCCCCTTCAACGCCCAATCCTGGTTGTCCCGAAAGAAATTTTTCTGGATCGCTCGTCGCCAACGCCTGCCATCCCGTATTTAGAATCACGACGTCACCCTTACCAATTTCGATTTTTTGCGCGTTCATCGCCCCCTCAATATCTTTTCGATTGATGGCCGTACCTGCCTTCATCATCTTCTCGCCCCGGTAGGCCGCGATGTCCAACAACACCCCGCGCGTCACAATAGGCGGCAGCGTGTCTATTCCGAACTTCGTCAGACCATCCGCCACCCAGAATTCGGATATATGCGTACCGTTATAGTAGCGGTGGTCGATGCCCAAATGACCGAGACCGTCTATCTGGCTTCCGATCCCTAACCACATCATGATCCAGTCGTCATTAGCGGTCATCTTGTTCTTTCCCTGCGTCGCACCTGAACCGTCCCCGGAGCCGACCGCAAACAGCTGAAATGTTCGCGTACCGTAGCCTGGAGTCTCACGCCCCAACTCAACGCCCAGCGCATACGTCTTCCCGGTCTTGATCAGTTTCGCGGCCTCCACCACCTTCTCCGGCGACAGAAAATTGATTGCGCCCAATGTGTCGTCTGCACCATGTTTCGACGGATACCACTTTTCCTGCGCCGCCGTTTTGTTCCCGCCCGCAATACCTATTGCCAAGACAATACCCGCCGCCATTAACGGCATCCGTAGGAGTTTGAAATTCATGAGACTATTCCTTTCGTGTTTACGCTCATTGCAGCAATTCCCCGCATAATAGAAGATTCTGGTCACTCTTTCTAACCAAGACCAATGCAGCATACTCTCCTTATTCGGCGACATCCGCTACCACAAGACCGGTCGACAAATCGTTCACCCACGGCGAGACTCATAATGCATCGCCCGTCGCCGCGTAGCGGAACCATACCGACCGGAAGGTGCCAAGTTTTGTGCCTGGCTGCAGGCTTATCGGTGCCTCCCAATACTAAAAATGCTACTATGTAGCAAAACAGCCCTCAGTAATCTAGCGGACGTGGTCGGAAAGATCAAGTATACACTGGACTTAGGTGGGTTTCGGTGTAGGTGGTAGTGAAATGCATACATTCTTTAAAATAGGTCGATTATTCGTGCTCTTGACTCCCTTAATTGGTCTTTCGACGAATAGTTATACGAGTACCATCGATTTTGCGGAGAAAATATGGCCAATTTTCGAGAAACGGTGTGTGGAGTGCCATGGGCCTGAGAAGCAGAAGGAGGGCCTTCGTTTTGATGACCTGGAATGGTTGTCGGATGGGGAGCTGTTGGGGGATGGGGATTCGTCAGAGAGTTTGATCTATGAAATGGTCACATTAAAGGATGATGACGATGGGTATATGCCGAAAAAGAGGGAGCGGTTGTCTGCGGAGGAACTGGAATTACTTCGGAGTTGGCTGGATGGGGGGGCGGACTCCGAGGGGTGGGTTGTTCCTGAGGTGATCGTGATTCGCAGGGATCGGGATGCGCATCTTGCATCGTTGGCAGAAGGGGTTGAGTCGGCGTCGGTGGATGCGATGGATGCGCTTCGGGAACTCGGAATCGTGGCGGTGCCTTTGGCGGACGATAATCAACTTGTACGTATCGGTTTTGAACGGGCCGAGGTTGTGGTCGAGGATAGTCATTTGGATTTACTGTCGCCCCTGGCAGGGCATGTGACGAGTCTGGGACTGGCGAATTCACAAATATCGGATGACGGGTTGTCGCGTTTGAAGTCACTTTCCAAGCTCACCAATTTGGATTTGGGCGGGACGCGGATCGGGGACGAGGGAATCGCACATTTGGAGGGGTTGGAGCATATTGAGACGCTGAATCTTATTCGGACGCAGGTGACGGATGACGGGTTGAATTTTCTTGGTGATTTGAATCATCTGAAAAAGGTTTATGCGTGGGGATCGCAGATTACGCGTGAGGGAGCGGATCGATTGGAAGAGAATATTCCGGGGCTGACGGTGGAACTGGGGATCGAGTGATTCGCTAGGCGATGATGTCGTGGATGACGTTGCCTTCGACGTCGGTCAGTCGGAAATCGCGTCCGGCGTGGCGATAGGTGAGGCGTTCGTGGTCGAATCCGAGTTGGTTGAGAATGGTGGCGTGGAGATCGTGTACGTGAACGGGATTCTCAACTGCTTTGAATCCGAATTCGTCGGTGGCGCCGTGTACGTGTCCGCCTTTGATTCCGCCGCCGGCCATCCATGCGGTGAAGCCGTGGTGATTGTGATCGCGCCCGTTTCCTTTGGCGACGCTGATGCCTTCTTCGGCGATTTCGACGGTGGGAGTGCGCCCGAATTCGCCGGTGCAGAGCACGAGAGTGTCGTCGAGCATGCCGCGTTGCTTGAGGTCTTTGAGTAAGGCGGCAATGCCCTGATCGCATTGTCCGCTCAGGCGTTTGTGTTGTTCGCGCACGTCGTCGTGGCTGTCCCAAGGTTGCCCGGGGCCGTGCCAGAGTTGGATGAATCGTACGCCGCGTTCGAGTAGACGTCTCGCGATGAGCATTTGGCGGGATTGTACGCTGTTGCCGTAGAGTTCGCGAATGTATTCAGGTTCGCGCGTGATGTCGAAGGCGTCGGTGGCTTCGAACTGCATGCGGTAGGCGAGTTCGTAGGATTGAATGCGACCTTCGAGAGCGGCATCGTCCTGACGTTTTTTCCGGTGGGCGTAATTGAGTTCGGACAGCAGGTCGAGTTGTTTGCGCTGGCTTTCTTTTGATGTGTAGTGGCTCTTGATGTTGCGCACGAGTTTCTCGACGTTCTGGTATTGACTGTCGACGTAACTTCCCTGGAAGGGGCTGGGCAGGAATCCGGCTTGCCAGTTTTGGGATTCGCCCGTGGGGAATCCGCCGGGGCACATGGTGACGAAGCCGGGGAGATTTTGGTTTTCGGTGCCGAGGCCGTAGGTGACCCATGAGCCGACGCTGGGTCGGGAGAGTTGATTGTCGCCGCAATTCATCATGAGCATGGAGGGGCCGTGGGCGGGAATGTTGGTGTGCATGGAGCGGATGAAGCAGATGTCGTCAACGCATTCGGCGAGTTTCGGGAAGAGTTCGCTGACTTCGATGCCGCTTTCGCCGTGTTTGTTGAATTTGAATTGGGAGGGGAATCCGCCGCCGGTTTTGCGTTCGGTTTCGTAGGAGGAGGGGAGCTCTTTGCCGGCATATTTTTCGAGCGCGGGTTTTGGATCGAAGGAGTCGACGTGGGAGAGGCCGCCGTTGAGGAAAATGTGGATGACGCGTTTGGCTTTTGCGGGGAAGTGGGGTGCTTTGGGCGTATGGGATGCGATGGAGGAGGCGTCTGCGGTCAATCCGCTTGTGAGGGCGTATCCCAGCGCGCCGAATCCCATGCCGGATCGTTGGAGGAATTCGCGTCGATTGAGAATGAAGTCTTCTACTTTTTCGTATTTGTGCATTGCATCGTTTCCAGCTCTGTTCCAAGTATGTTTAGTATATCGCTGATAAGGTTTTCTGGCAAGGGTTCTAGTCGATGGTTACGAATTCGTTGCTCATGAGCAGGACCTGGGCGTATTGGGCCCAGGGATCGAGGGGTTCCGGGGCAGCCGGGGCCGGGCCTTTGAAGTCAAAGCGGGTGAGCCAGTCTTGTTTGGGGTATTGGGTGGCGTCTTCTCCTGAGAGGTAGAGTCGCGGGTGCCAGCGGAATTTGTCTTCGGCTTCCAGGCCGTTGCTGGCTACGATGAGGTCGACGGTGTCGCCTTTTTGTATGGGATGGCCTTGGAACTCGGTCATGATGAAGTCGTCCTGGACTTGACCGGACCAGATAATGCCTTCGCGGCTGGAGATGATGTAGGCCTTGATGCCGTTGCCAACGGAGGAGAAGTGGTGGAGTTCGCCGATGAAGGAGATGGTGGAATTGACGGGGGAGGTCCAGCGACGGATGACGGCATGGGTTTCGTCGCCGGGGTGTCCGCCGTGTTTGAGGAGTTGCGCCCAGCCGCCGTCTCCTTCGGGCCAGGCTTCGTCGCCTTGGTAGGCTTCCCCGTTCCAGTAGGGGAATTCGCTG
This sequence comes from Candidatus Hydrogenedentota bacterium, assembly GCA_046583315.1. GTDB lineage: Bacteria > Hydrogenedentota > Hydrogenedentia > Hydrogenedentales > DTSJ01. The sequence goes on along the minus strand of JAYGCN010000302.1, from coordinate 5,785 downwards.
AAGGTTTTCGTTTGCCCGTTCTCTTCGTCGATTTCTCCATAGCCGTAGAGCCAATCTGAATCTTCGGGGGGCATTACAAGTTTGAGAGGTGGAAGGTCGCGCAGGTCGTTTATGAAGGTCAGTCCTCTTTCAATTTCATCGGCTGAGGCATCGCGGGAAAACACGTCGCGGTAGATGGCGTGAATGCGTTCTTCTGTTGATTCGGGTTCTTGCGTGTAGGAGTTCGTTGCGATGGCGCGTGCTCGTTCGGCGACGAAGGGGTTGTTCATCATGTAGAGCGATTGTTGTGGCACAGTCGTCTCAAATCGACGGGCACTGTGCGCGCCGGGCGTGGGGAAGTCGAAAGTAGCGAATAGGGTGGGGAGATTTTGGCGATCGATTTCGGCGTACACGGCGCGGCGATTCGAATAAGGAGATTTCGTAATGTCTTGGGAATGCCCGCCGAGAGTCCGGTCAAGTTGGCCCGATGCGACGAGCAGCGAATCGCGGGTGGCTTCGAAATCGAGACGGCGGCGTTTATGGTGCCAGAGCAGTTTGTTTTCTGGATCGATGTTGATGGATTCGGGGGATTGCGCGCTGCTTTGCAGGTAGGTGTTGGAAAGCATGATTCGTTTGTGGAGTTTTTTGAGGGACCATCCATCGTCCATGAAGGTTGATGCGAGATAGTCGAGTAACTCGGGGTGTGTGGGACGTTCGCCCTGGTATCCGAAGTCACTGGGGGTGCCGACGAGGGCTTGGCCGAAGTGGTGCATCCAGATGCGGTTGACGAATACACGCGCTGTTAGGGGGTTGTCTTCGGAGATGATGGCTTTTGCGAGATCGAGGCGTCCGCTTCCGTGCGTGAAGGGGGAATCGGTGCTTTCGCTGAGGACAGAGAGGAATCTTCGAGGGACGGCATCTCCTTTCTGGCCTTCTTTGCCTCGTAAGAAGATGTAGGGGTCGAAGAGCGGGGTGGTATCGGCGAGAATCATGGCGCGATCAGGACGTGCGGGGTGCGTGTTGATGTGTTGGGTGATGGAGGTTTCACGGGCACTAATCTTTTTCTTTGTTTCAGGCTCGTTCTTTTGTTCATCGGTCAGGGAGTCGAGGAGATCGTCCCGTGCCTTTACGCGTTTATCGAGTTCAGCCTTGTAGACTTGGTAGTCGTCAGAAGATTCGTCCGGGGTCTCGATGAGTGGGAGTGCTGAGGGTTGGTGCGAGCTTCGAAACACGCCGTAGAGGGAGTAATAATCGGCCGTAGGGATGGGATCGAATTTGTGATCGTGGCATCGCGCGCAACTAACGGTGAGGCCCTGCAGTCCGCGCGTGACCACGTCGATCTGATCGTCGAGGGTGGCATTGCGATCACCGGGGAATTGTCGACCGATGGTGATGAAGCCTAATGCTGCGAGTGGACGTGGGTCGTCGCCGAGAGCGAGTTGGTCGGCGGCGAGTTGCTGCAGGATGAATTCATTTATGGGCAGGTCTTCGTTGAAGGAGCGGATAATGTAGTCGCGGTAGGTATGGGGAAAAGAGAAGTATTGGTCGAGTTCTCGTCCGAATCCTTTGGTGTCGCTGTAGCGTGCAACGTCGAGCCAGTAACGGCCCCAGCGTTCGCCGTAGTGAGGTGAGGCGAGTAGCTCATCAATGACACTTTCGATGGTTTTTGGTGAGTGGTCGGCGACGAAGGCGATTGTCTGATCGTAGGTTGGTGGCAGACCGGTGAGGTCGTAATGAATTCTTCGAATGAGGCTTTGTGGATCGGCTTGTGGCGATGGTTTGAGTCCCTCGTCGTCTAGCTTTGACAGAACGAATGAGTCGATGGGATTTCGGTCGGATTCCGGGCTGGAGGAACCGCGTAAGGGTTGAAATGCCCAATGCTCCGATTTTGCCTCTTCTATGAACTCCGCCATGGATGAAACGATGGTCGTGCCGGCCGTTTCTGGCCAGGGAGCGCCGTGTCCTATCCAGTAGAGAAGATTATCAAGTTCGTTATCGGATAGCGTGATTGGGTGATGATTGAAATCGGTTCGGTTGGTCAGCACGGATTGTAGCAGGCCGAGACTTCCATCATCTCCGGGGAGCAGGGTTCCACGGGAGAGGGCTTGATCGAAATCGCTGGCGGTGTGGAGTCGCAGATTACTCTCGTAGGCATCGGCTCCGTGACAGGAGTGGCAGTGTTCGGCGAGAACCGGGCGAATGTTGGTTTCAAAATGCTGGTTGGAGGCTGCGTGTGTCGGGGAGACGGTGTACAACACGGCACTTATCGCTGTGAAAAGCGACGTAATCGATGGGGCGAATTTTATCAGGCTGCTTCTCATATCATTCAGTATAACGTATCGCAACTTGGAGCAAAAGTCGAATGATCCTGCGTTATTATTGCGCGACGAGTATTCTATTCGACGAAATTATCCGGCATGTGATCGACGCTGAGTTCGTGGATGGACCAGTACAGGCCGTTTGAGCCGGTCTGGACGACGGTAATGTATTGTCCTTTGACGGGTTTGTCGAGTTTGATGGTCGTGATGGGTTTTGTGCCTTTTCCGGAAGCGACTTTTGTTCCGCGATTGTCGGAGGTGTCTGAAATGTAGACATCGTAACCGCGTGGGTAGTCGCCGCTGGATTTCGTGGTGTCGAGGGTTATGCCGGAGATGGTGGTTGGCATGCGCAGGTTGATCATGAGCCACATGCCGGGTTTCATGGAAGTGCCTGTAGACCAGCGGGTATTGGGATCGCCGTCCACCGCGCGTGCGAGTTGTCGTTTGCCATGGGATGCGTCGAGGGCGGGGGCTTCGAGCAGGGCGACTTTTATTGCGGGCATGGCGGCGCGGGCTTCTTCTTCGAGTGCAGGATCTTCGGCGAGGGTTTCGAGCAGGGTGAGTGAGCGAAGGTCTTTAATGTTTCGAATGGTCGCGAGGAGTACGCGTTTGCCTTCGAGGTCGAGTCCGATGTTGAGGGCGCGTTCGCATTGAATCAGTTGGGTGTCGATGGAGGATTCGGAGGCCTTTCGGATGGCTGTGCTGAAGGCGGTCATGAGTTGCGTACGTGTCTCATTCGATTTGGCATCTTCGGCCAGATCGAGCAGAGTAGTGATGGATGATTCGTTGGGCCAGTTGGCGAGGGTTTCGATGGCGGCCTCGCGGACGGCTGTTGTTTTATCCTGCGCGTAGTGTTTTGCAAGGGCGACAGAGTTTGCGCTGGGCATGTCGACGAGTCCGGGGAGCAGAGCGGATTGTACAGGTGCCTTGTTGTGTTCGATGGTCGTGGAGTAGGCGGTGAAGCGATCGCGTTGGTTGTTGAGCGCAGCACCCGCGTGACGAATGGCTTTGACCATTGTCGCGAGTTCCGGTTCGGGAACGGCGGAGACGAGTGTCAGCAGTCTTGGATATTCGGTCGTGCCACCGATGATGGTGAGCGCATTCAGTGAAGCGATTCGAATCTCTTCGTTGTCAGAGGCAACGAGGGTCAGCAGCGTAGGGTTTGCTCCCGACAGACGACGTGCCGAGGCTACGTTTATGTATTCGAGCTTGTGCGAGCGATCTGTGTTGTCAATGCCAGCGATGACCGCATCGTCTACGGCGGAGCCTGGTGAACGAATCAGAGCCGCATGAGCGGAATCGCGGAGCTCGGATCGGCCACTGACTGCAGTGTCAGCCAGAAAGTGAACGGAGTCTTCGTTTCCCGGAATTTTCGCGAGGGCTGAGACGGCGGATTGGCGTAGTTGAATTGTTGGTCCGGACTTTGCGAGGCGCAGGATTTCCGGCAGTGCGGCCTTGTGCCCCATGCCCGCGAGTAAGGGGAGAAGTTCAATTTGTTGTTCGACGGGGATGTCGTCGAGGTGGTCAGCGATTTCGCGCACGATGTCTTCTTCGACGGGTAGCGCACCCAGAATGGATCGGGCGGATGCGGAGGTGAGGGGACTGGCGAGGCGTACCCACACTTCGAGCATGCCGTTTTCGGGATCGGCGGAGATGTAACCGTTGAGGGCGGCGTTGCGCAGAGCGGGTGTGGCGCTGTGCGAATCGAGGACGGATTGGAATATTGAGGCGGCTTGTTCGGTGTCGCCGGCCTCGAGTAATCCCATGGCGCATTGAGTAACAGCCTTGAGCACGGAAATGTCGGTACGCCCGAGCGAGTACAGCGCGTCCATTGATTTTTTGGAGCCGATACGACCAAGGGAACGGACTGCTGCGTCGGAATCCGGGATGTTATTGCCTTGGGCGATCTTGGTAAGTGGCGGAATGGCGGCGGCTTCGCGACGTTTTCCGAGGCTGTTGATGAGTCCTGCTCTGTTTCCGTCGCTGATTTCGTCGAGTGCGTTGATCAGGACTGCTCCAGCATCAAGGTGATCGATTCGTTCCAGTGCGAGGCGTGCGGCGTCGGAGTATTCGGGTGATGCGGTAAGCAATTTTGCGAGTTCAGGTACGGCTTTTTCGGTGCCGATGAGTCCGAGTCCGTCGCAGGCGGCTTGAACGCCGAGAAGGGTTGCTTGGGAATCGGAGAGGATGCTGACGAGGTCTTGTTCAAGGGCAGCCAGCTTTGCGGGATCGCCTGATGCTTCCGAAAGTTGTGTGTACAAATCGACGAGGGGCACGGCGGATGTGATTCCGTCGAAGGTGCGGATGGCTTCGTTGGGTTTGAGCACGGCGGGCATGCCTTTGGGGATGGGAATGGTGACTTTTCCGGTGGCGGCCCATTGTGCGCCGCGCGCGAAGGTGACCTGGAATCCTTTGTCGCGCAGGCTGCGGACATCGTGGCCGAGGGTGGTGTGGAAGATGTCGCCCTTGCCGTATTTGATGGTGAAGAGCATGGGTTCGTGTTTGCCACTGCCGCCGTTGTCGCGTGGACGTTTGGAGTAGGCCGTGGCGAGCACGTGCATGTTTTTTCCGGGTCCACGCATGAAGTTGTAGAGTTCGTCGGTTTGGAACCATTGTGCTGGCATGTCTTGCATGATGGGGTGATCGAGATCGCGGCTGTCGACGATGAATTGAGCGAAGCATTCGTGGCCGCCGCCGGGTCCGTCACTTTCGTGATCGTAGACGAGTTCGCCATCGACCCAGTGGATGTAGGGGCCGAATTTTTTACTGCGATTGCCCCAGCCGCCGAAGCCGATGATTTCGTTGTAGGCTTGCCAGTCGCGGAAGGCGTTATCGGCGGCATGCACGACAACGACGCCCCCGCTATTTTTGATGTAATTCTCGAATGCGTCTTGAGTCTTCTGATTCCAAAGATCGCCGTTGTAGTTGAGCACAATGACATCGTATTTTTTGAATTTCGGGTTGAAATCGGAGTTGTCTTTGCCTTCTCGTGGACTGGTTGCTACATCGACCGTGAATAGATCGGTATCGAGAAGAATTTGCTCCAAATCAGGCGTGGTTTTTCGCCAGTCGTGATTGTTCTGGCCATCTACGATGAGCGCTTTGATGGGTGCGGCGAAGGTGGATGTGCTGAGAGTAATTGCAACGAGTAGAAGTAGTTTCAAAGTATTGTTTCCTGAGTTTTTCACTATGCCAACGCCCATTCGCCGCGGTTGGGGCGGCTTAACATGCGGTTGGCCATATCGTTGTTGGTGAAGCGTTCGGCTTTTTCGTCCCACTCGAGTTTGGTGCCCAGCATGCAGGCGATGGTGCTGAGGTGACCGATTGAGGCGGAACGATGACCGGCTTCGACGGGGGCGATGGTCTGTCGGCGGGACTTGACGCAATCGAGGAAGTCACGCATGTGGTTGCGTTCCGTGCGGAAGCGAAGGTCGTTGGCGCCGAATTCGAGATCGAGTAATTCTTTGTTATTGGAGTTTATTCGGCCA
>JAYGCN010000048.1:0-7424 GCA_046583315.1 Candidatus Hydrogenedentota bacterium | reverse complement strand
ACATTAGCACAAGTTTTTTGAGTTGTCAATCGATACTTTTATGGAACGTGCGTATAATGCGGTAGTGGAGGCGTATTATGGCGAAGGTCAGTTATAAACCGCGTAAACGACCGGAAGAAGAAAGTGTACAGTTGTCTTTGCGGAGCCTTCGGAACAGTTCCCCTGTTGCACTGGCATCCTTATTTTTTGCGAACGTTTATCCCTGTTTCGCTGTATTGTTTTTGGGCTGGTCGGTTGGTGACATTGTGATTCTCTATTGGGCGGAAAGCGTGGTAATCATTCTGTACACGCGTCTGAAAATGCGCTTCCTTGTTCGTGACTGGGACCACTACGAACCCGGGGAGGGTAAACTCTTAATGGACGGAGTGCCTCAGCCTCCGCGAAGGATTCCGGATTTTTTTCTGTTCTTTTACTGTTTTTTTTCGTTCGGCCACGGCCTGTTTACATTTATGTTTTTTGCCCACGCGATCAGTTTTACGTGGGGTTCGTTTTTCGTGGCGCTCGCAATAATGACCTTAAGCCACGGAGTCTCTTTTGTAACGAATTACATGTGGCGAAAAGAATACGAACGCACCACACTTGAAGTGCTCTTTGAACTACCGTGGAAGCGGCTACTTCTTTTGCACGTACTCATCCTTGGCATCGGGTTTTTCATCGCACTCATTCCGATTTTGAACTCGGTTGTTTCGTTACTGATGTTCACCGGATTGAAAATTGCGTTTGATTTGCGCGCCCATCTCAAAGAACACGACCCGAACGTCGTCGCTGAAAACTGAATGCTGGCCTGGGATGGTTGGCACCGAGTTCGAGCACCCTCTCGCTGTGTGGCTTTGTTGGCGATTTCGCTCAGATCGCAGCGCTGGACTAGGCGTTAAGAAATTTTTTCATTGGCTCCCAATAGTTTTCGTGCCAGCCAGACTCAAGGGTGTGTTTCACGTTCTTCGGGGAAGCCTGTGTGCGCGAATATTAGCCTTGATTCGGCATTGCTTGTTGCTTCGAGATCGAATTTAACGATTGAGTAGACACCAGGCTCCCAGTCAGCCACTCGCCATGCCTGTACGAGCCGGGTGTCAGGAATGATTTCAATGGTGAGGCCGGAAATCATTCCGTCGAAACACGAAAACGTCCCGCCTGAATTCGGGTTGATTTCGGCGGGAGCATTCGTGAGTTCTGCGAAGTGTTTGGCGTCGGTCAAGGCTTCGAAAACTCGATGCGCGTGGCAGCTGAAGTCAATTTGGTGATGAATAGACATACGAAGCTCCCGAGTATCTGGTCAACCTGGCCTGCGCCTCTATTTGCAACACGTGCTATTTTGCGTACATCAATTCCTCAAGTTTTACCTCGTAGATCGCGGGTTTTCCGTTCATGTCCGGCACGAAATTGTTTGCATCCCGCATTTCAAAACGCACGGAGCCTTCTCCGTTTGCTTCGACATTGATTGTGACGAGTCCGTAGCTGTTGCCGCGCATTGCCCATACGTTGGTATCGTGATCTCGTTCGAATGGCGCGACTGGTGACATTTGTTGAAAGGGGGAACTCGTGAATTCGACAATTGAGGGTGCGGCGTCCTGGTCCAAACGAAGCACTTCGGTGAAATGCCGATCTCCGGACAAGAATATAACGCCCCCGATTTCATTCTTCTTCAGAAATTTCAGCAATCGGTCGATTTCTTGCGGTGCTTCATTGAAGTGTCCTTCACCGCGGCCGTCTTTCGAAATCACCTGCGTCCCGTTTGCAATGATTTTGATCGGGGCATTACTACGTTTCAGTTCGTCACAGAGCCATTCGAGTTGGTCGTCGCCCCAGATAACGGCGTCGTCGCCGGAAACATCGGGGTGGGCACCGGTCGAAACGTATTTATGATACCGATCATCCATCAAGAAGATGTCGGCTGGTCCGCGTCTGAATTTCGAGAAGATGCCCGGCGTTTGAGGGGTGCCATAATAGGGATTCGCCCAGACGGACTTGAAAATTTCGAGAGCCTGATCCCTGCTCTCCAGTTCGCGATCGGCATTGTTCGGCCCGTAATCGTGGTCATCCCAGATACCGTAGCTGGGCGTGTTGCGCATCAAGTTCTGGAGGTAGACGTTCGTGCGGGTGCGCATGTGTCGCGACACCATTTGTTCGATCGAATTCCAGTCCCCTATTGGGCCTGACGTGCTCCAGTCCCCTTCGCCAACGGTAAAATAAGTATTGTCGCCGACGAAGATCGCGATGTCGGCTTGCTCGAATCCCATGGCCTCGTAGACGGGTATAAAGGGAAAACGTGAATCCTTCGAGCACGAGCCGAATGCGATTCGTAAGGTACCCGTCGGCTCAGGCGGGGCGGCTGTGTGAAATAGCAGGTCGTGGCTTTCAATCGCGACGCCGTCTTTCATTTCTCGAATGGTCACGTGGACCGGAGAATCGGGAATAAGCCCTTCGAATTGAAAGAGGGAAAAACCACCAACTTCAAGCCGTTGAAGGCTGCCCGGGATGCGTGCATTGTTTTGAATGGCTTCTGCTTCGAGCAGAGCGTTTCGAGTCGTTCGGACCCAGATACTGGCCGTGGACTCGGTAACATGACCGACCATTGGCCCGGCCAGAATTTCGGAAGCGTTTGCCGAAGTCGGGGTCAGGAAGATTACGGAACAGAGTACAAGGATTGGCGTGAAGGCTCTGATAGGCATATAGGTTCTCCTGTTTTTGTGGGCTGCGGTATCGATTTGTTTCATCCTACAGGATCGACCGGGGTACGTGTCGATTGTCTTCGTGCTTTTTTATTTCAGGTGAAAGGATGCGAATTCGATGAAGCGATCCCAATCGTACCCTTGGATCGAGTGACCGCCTTCGCGAATGTGGTAGCCGACGTCGCTTTTGATGATGGCTTTTCCGACTTCGGGTGATGCTTCGGAGTCGAGACCTTTTTTGCCGAGTAATTCGTAGACGGGGCTGGCGTGATAGGCGGATAGGTATTCGCCGCGACCGTCGGCCCAGGTGTCGCCGACGCCGCTGTGCACATAGACGGGTCGCGGTGCGATACAGGCCAATAACATGTGCTGATCGACGGGAAGGTCGTCTTCCTGATTGACGAATTTCCAGGCGTTGCGGGATAGCCAGTAAGGGAAGCGGGTAACCATTTTTCCGAGCGTCTCGCCGGATTTACGACGCCAGAGTGCGGCGCCGGCACACCCGGATTGTGCCGAGATGGCCAGTGCGAATCGTTGATCCTGCGCGGCGGTCCAGAGGGCGGCTTTGCCCATTTTCGAATGGCCCATAATCGCGACGCGGGACGCATCGATGTCGTCATCGGATTCGAGATAATCGAGTGCGCGCATGGCACCCCACGCGACGATGGACAGGCAACCCCATTCGCTGGCTTTCGGGAAGCTTTGGCCGGTTTTGTAGAAGAGTGGCGCGATGCCGCGGTTGAAGTCGACTTCATTATGGTTTACGAGGTCATTTTGATAGACAGCGACGAAGCCAAACCCGGCATCCAGTATGTCTCCGAGCGGCCAACCGTTGCGAAGGTAGCCGTCTCGTTTGATGTGCGCGTCGAAATCTTTTCCGTGCGTGTTGTTGAAGGAGTGTTTCATGATGGCCGGGGCGGGACCGTCTACGTCGTTGGGTACGAAAACGATGACCAACATCTCGGCTTTACCTTTGTCGTTGGAGAAGCGAATCGCGACATCTTTGCGAGTCGCTTTGCCATCCATGAAGTTCTTGTCTTCTTTGATGACTTCGAATTCCACCTTGAGAGGGGATTCAGGCGTGGGGGTCGTGCCGTAGACGAGATTGCTGAACAGCGACATGATTTGTGGACGGCGAATGGTATGCCATTCTTCGGCAGTGGTGATGGTTTTGCCCTGGGAGGTGACGAGAAGCTCGGGAAGATCGTAATGGGGGATACGCGCTTCGTCGTAATTGATGTCGCTGTCGATTTCTTTGTGTTGCGTGAAGGCTATTGGAGCGAAAATGCTGAGAAGAAGAACAGAGAGGATTGATTTTTTCACGGGTTGAGTCCTTTTTTAGGTGAAAGTACATCTTACCCTTTCGGAGTCATCGAAATGTAGCGCGAAATCAGGTGACACCAAGACCGGGGATTGGGTAGAGTAGAGGATAATTGGGAAAGTCGCGAGGAGTTCTGGAATGATCAAGTATATCGGGATCGTGTTTCTTGCCCTGATGGGTGCCATGTGGGCGTCCGCTGAGCAGCCGAATATCCTGTTTTTTATCGCGGACGACATGACCTACACGGACGTGGGGTTCATGGGGCATCCAGATGTGAAGACGTCGAATCTGGATCGACTGGCCTCCCAGGGCATCCTGTTGACCCATACCTTTACCGCCGCGCCCATGTGTTCGCCCACGCGGCACATGATCTATACGGGACAGTTTCCGGTGAGGAACGGGGGCTATCCGAATCATGCCAAGGCCCGCGACGGCGTGAAAAGCGTTGTGCATTATCTTGGCGATCTGGGATATCGGGTGGGCTTAGCCGGAAAATCGCATGTGTCACCAGAGGAAGTTTTTCCGTTTGAGAGTGCCGGCAGAGGCTCGCTACATTTCGATCGGATTCAGAATTTTATTGAGCAAGACGATGAGGAGCCGTTCTGTTTAATCGTGGCATCCAAGCAACCGCACACGCCGTGGGATCAGGGGGACGCGTCGCAGTATGACGCCGCAACACTTACCTTGCCCAGTTATTTTGCGGATACGCCCGAGACGCGGGAGGCGGTTCGGAACTACTATGCTGAAATCACTTACATGGATTGGCAAGTGGGCGAGACCTTGCGGATTCTGGAAGAATCGGGGCAGGCCGACAACACGCTGGTCATTTTTTGCAGCGAGCAGGGGTCTTCGGCACCGTATGCGAAGTGGACGTTGTATGATGCGGGGATGCGTGGCGCGATGATAGCGCGGTGGCCGGGAAAGGTGAAGGCGGGAACCACGAGTGACGCGTTGATTCAGTATTCAGACTTATTGCCGACATGGATTGAAGCGGCTGGAGGGGAACCGGTTGAGGCTATCGAGGGGCGCAGTTTTGTTTCGCTACTTACCGGGAAGTCCGACACGCACCAGGAATATGTGTACGCGCTTCAGACGACGGTGGGCATCAACTTCGCGCAGAACGCTTATCCGATTCGCACGATACGGGATGATCGGTATAAACTGGTGTGGAATATCAATTTTACGGAGCCGTTCACGAATAATGTTACCGAAGCGGACAGCGTTGGATATTTTGAGTCATGGAAAATGCGCGCCCGGGAGGATTCGCGAATCGCCGGGCTAGTGCGGAACTATCAGTACCGTCCGGAGATGGAGTTTTACGATTTGGAGAATGATCCGGAAGAGCGGTTGAATCTTGCCGAAGAGTCCAATCATCGAGATAAAATCGCGGCGATGCAGACTCGATTGCGCGCGTGGATGAAAGAGCAGGGTGATGACGGCCTGAAAACGGAATTGGAAGCGCCGGCGCATCAGGTGCGGCCTCGTCCCTTGTCGGTGACGAGTAACCAGGAGAATTAGGAATGCGGGTAAGTGGAATTATTGTGGCAATCGCGTTGGTATCTGTGTCGGTGTGGGGGGAGGCACCCTATTTCGCGACGGGTATCAAAGTAGGTGAAGTGACGGATTCGGAAGCGCGTGTGTGGGTACGGTTGACGAAGGATGCCAAGCGTGTCGATTTCGGTGCACCGCTGCCTATCGTGCGGTATCGGGATACGCAGACGGGGGAGCTGGTCGAGCGCGCGAGTGGTCGAAATTGGCCGAATCCAGAAGTGAGTTATCCGGACGGTACGACCATCGACACGATTGAGGGTGCCGCACCGGGTCGATCAGGAAGGGTGCGTGTGTATTATCGAGTGGAAGATGCGGTTTTTTGGCAATCGACCGAATGGCAGGATGTTGTCGATGCGAGCGATTACACGACGCAGTTCGAATTGACGGGTTTGAAGCCGGACACCCGTTACAATCTGCGCGTAGTGGGCACGCCACCCAATGGGGATGAGATAAAAGGACGCGCCGTGCTCGGAGGATTTCGAACGGCACCTGTCGAGGATACAATCACTCCGGTCACGTTCACCGTATCCACGGGCCAACGCTATACAGACCTCGACTCCGAAGATGGCTACAAGATTTACGATCAGATGGCGCGACTGGACCCGAATTTTTTTGTGCATACGGGCGACATTGTTTACTACGACGTTCTGGGGAAGTCGCCTGCGCTGGCGCGGTGGCATTGGCAACGAACCTATAGTCTGAATAGCGCGAGACGGTTTCACAATAATATAAGCAGCTACTTCATTAAGGACGATCACGATACGCTGGTGAATGATTGTTGGCCGACGATGAATTCGCCGTTTATGGGTGAGATGACCTTCAAAAAGGGCCTGGAAATTTTTCGTGAACAGGTGCCGATGGGGGAAAAGACCTATCGCACGGTTCGCTGGGGCAAGGATTTGCAGATTTGGATGGTTGAGGGACGCGATTTCCGAAGTCCGAATACGATGAAGGATGGTCCGGAGAAAACCATCTGGGGCAAGGAACAGATGGACTGGTTCAAACGCACCGTGCAGGAATCGGATGCGACGTTTCGGGTGTTGATTAGTCCCACGCCGGTAGTTGGTCCGGACCGAACGAAGAAGAAGGACAATCATGCGAACGCCGGGTTTACCTATGAGGGAAACCTGCTTCGGGAGTTCATTGCGTCGCAGAAAAATATGATCGTGATTTGTGGCGACAGGCACTGGCAGTATGTGTCAGTGGATGCGGAACATGGCGTGAAGGAATTTTCGTGTGGTCCTGCGAGCGATGAACATGCGGGCGGCTGGAAGAATGATATGCTGCGGCCCGAGCACAAGTACCTGAACGTGATCGGTGGATTTCTGGCGGTCACGGTGGAGCGGGATGGCGATGTGCCAGTGTTGGTTGGACGGCATCATGGTGTGGATGGAAAGGTATTGAATGAAGATCGTATCACCGCTGAGTAACCGCCTTCTTTTCTTTCTGGGAAGAAAGAAAAGAAGCAAAAGAAAGACCACCGGATACTTCGTATCCTCAATGTTGGCGTTCGTCTTTTGTCTGGGCGCTATGGCGGATGAGCGACCGAACGTCCTGTTCATTATTTCGGACGATTTGAATAATGACATGGGGACTTATGGACATCCCTTGGTACAGACGCCGAATCTGGATCGTCTGGCGTCGCAGGGACTGACCTTCGACCGAATGTATTGCCAGTACACCCTGTGCAACCCGAGTCGTTCGTCGTTGATGTCGAGCTTGTATCCTGAGCAGACGAGAATTTTTGGAAACGGCACGCCGATTCGACGGCCTTTTCCAAATGTTGTGACGATGCCGCAATTATTTCGGAATAACGGTTATTTTACCGCGCGGGCCGGCAAAATATATCACTACGGGGTGCCGAAACACATTGGTACCGATGG
>JAYGCN010000030.1:0-6037 GCA_046583315.1 Candidatus Hydrogenedentota bacterium | reverse complement strand
AGTTAGCAGTTCATTTGCAATTAGCGGTCACCATAGTTCACTATCATCAATTCCTTATTGATTCTGAACCACGGAGACCGCAATGCGAACATTATCCTTATTATCCGTGTTAATCCTGAGCGTTGGCATACTCGCCCGGGCCGAGCAAAACCCGAAACCCGGCGAATGGACCTATCACGGCGGCGATTTCAAGAACACGAAATACTCCCCGCTTGACCAGATCGACAAAGACAACTTCGGCGACGTGAAGACCGCGTGGATCTGGGAATCCATCGACAAGAAGGTGATGGCCGACAACCGGATCGTTACGAGCCAGTTCAAGCCGACGCCGATCTACGCCAACGGTCTTCTCTATTTACCGACATCTATCTGCCAGGTCGTCGCGCTCAAACCCGACACCGGCGAACTCGTCTGGGAATTCGATCCCGAAGCCTGGCGCGCGGGCCGTCCGGCCAACGTCGGCTTCCAACACCGCGGACTTTCCTACTGGACCGACGGCAAAGGCGATAACCGCATCATCATCGCGCTGCACGATCGCCGCATGCTCGCGCTCAACGCCGACACCGGCAAACCCATCCTCACCTTCGGGGACAACGGCTTCGTCGATACGGCAACCACACTCGGTCGTCCCATCAACCCGCGCGGCACGACTCACAGTTCACCGGTCGGCATCTGCAACGACACGATCATTTTAGGATCGATAGTATTCGACGGTCCGACGACACCCAAGATGCCCCCCGGACACGTGCGCGGCTACGACGTACGCACCGGCGAGATGAAATGGATCTTCCACACCATTCCGCAACCCGGCGAATTCGGAAACAACACTTGGGAAGAGAAATCCTGGGAATACTCTGGCAATACCAACGTCTGGTCCATGTTCGCGATGGACGAAGAACTCGACTACGTGTATCTGCCAGTATCGACACCAACCAACGACATGTACGGCGGCCATCGTCTCGGCGATAACCTCTTCGCGGAGTCCGTCGTGTGCCTTAACGCTTCCACTGGCGAACGTGTCTGGCATTTCCAGGCCGTACACCACGGCGTGTGGGATTACGACTTCCCCACCGCGCCCAACCTGATGGACATCACAGTCGACGGCAAAAAAATCAAAGCCATCGCGCAAGTCAGCAAGCAAGCCTACCTCTACGTCTTCGATCGCGTCACCGGCGAACCCGTCTGGCCCATTGAGGAAAAGGAAGTCCCGCAATCCAGCGTGCCCGGCGAACGTACCGCACCCACACAACCGCATCCAACCTGGCCCAAAGGTTACGATCACCAAGGCTTCACTGAGGACGACGTGATCGACTTCACGCCGGAATTACGCGAACAAGGTCTCAAGATGATCGAAGGTTACTCCAAAGGACCCATCTTCACACCGCCCGACGAGAAGAAAGGCACTATTGGGCATCCCGGCGCAGGCGGCGGTTCCAACTGGCAAGGCGCGGCCTACGATCCCGAGACACAGATGCTCTACATCCCCTCCAACGGCGGACTCGGCTACTGGCGCGCGGTCGCACCCGATCCCTCCCGCTCCAGCCTGCGCTACATCAGCAGCTTCATGGCCGGCGGCGGTCCCGGTTCGGTTCAAGGCCTCCCGCTATCGAAGCCCCCCTACTCCCGCATCACCGCCATCAACATGAACACCGGCGAGCACACCTGGATGACCCCGCACGGTGACGGTCCCACGAATCACAAAGCCATCAAACACCTGAACCTCGGACCACTCGGCATTCCCGGTTCATCCGGTAGCGGTCCCCTCGTCACCAAGACACTACTCCTCGTCACCCAAGGCGGGCGCGGCGGCTCGACCTCAACCGATAGGGATAAAGTAGACAAGTTCAACGTCTACGACAAAGCGACCGGCGAATGGCTCGGACTCATCCCCCTGCCCGCAACACCCTACGGCAACCCGCTCACCTACGAACACGAAGGCAAACAATACCTCACAGTCGCATGCGGCGGAGGCGGATTCTTCGGAGGCCCAGAGCGCTACCCCGCGCAAATCGTAACCCTCGCA
Source organism: Candidatus Hydrogenedentota bacterium (assembly GCA_046583315.1). Classification (GTDB taxonomy): domain Bacteria; phylum Hydrogenedentota; class Hydrogenedentia; order Hydrogenedentales; genus DTSJ01. The sequence continues at coordinate 4,014 of JAYGCN010000030.1, read as the reverse complement.
CTGCCGTAAACGATGCAACGTAACGGAGATAATGTATGAAGGCCGTTCAGATTTCGCTTCTCGTAATCATCGCGCTCGCACTTTGGATGATTGCCTTCAACACACTCGTTGATACGGACAGCGAACCCGTCGTGCAACACCTTGAAGATGGAAAGACGTATCAAAAAAAGGGGGACGTAACTGAGGTCGCTGGCGGAAATTTCGTGTACCGCGAACATAAGGGCGAGCCTGTACATTTCGACGAGGCATTCGAGTACGACGAAGACGGATTGCTCGTTTCTTGGGGAACCAGCACACCCTACAACGACAATATATTCGGAAGGTATGGACTCTCGCTCAGAGACATGGACACAAACGGTGATATGGATCGGCTTTCACTATCGGTCAACTCCCAGGACGATGGATGGCCGATGATAATGACGATTTACGAGGATGTGGACGGTGACCGATATCCCGACACCTTCATTTATTCGGTAATGGCGCGTGGTGAGAAACCGATAACGTCCCGGGATCTAAACCTGGATGGGACATTCGACTTCAGAACGGCCAACGCGAAAGAGTATATCTGGCTTGAATCCGGCTGGCAACATGCGGATGTCACAGCGACCAACTTCAAGGGCAGCGAACCGAAAGTGGTTCTGATAGAAAGCGACGTGACGCATACATTTCGCGACGGAGAATGGGTCGAAAGCCAATAGCGAGAATCACTTCTTCATCGAATTCACCAGCGCCTGTCTCGCACCAACGCATTCATCCGAGAACCAGTGGTCGAGGAAGGTCTCCAAGAATTCGCGGTGAGCGTCATTGTCAGGGAATCCCCATTCATCCGCGAGCAAGCCTTTGATCGCGGCAAAGGCTTGCGAGGGTTTCTTGCCGAGTGATTCGGCGGCCTTCTTGGCTTCATCGAGCAGTGCATCCGGCGCAACCAATTTATCCCCGAGGCCACAGGCTACAGCATCCTCCGCGCTCAGCGTTGCGCCGCCCAGAATGAGCTGTCGTGCAACGCGATCGCCCATGATAGCAGAGGCCATGCGTATCACGCCGGGGGTTAACACGATACCGAGATTGACCTCGTTGAGCGCGAATCCATATTGACCTTCGCCAAAAATCCGCGCGTCGCAAGTGAGCGCGAGGATGGCCCCTCCTGCGAAGGCGTGACCCGGCATTGCCGCAACGATAGGTTTCGGATAACGCATCATGTACTCGTAGAGATCCATGAAGGTCCCGAAGAATTCACCCATCGCATCGCGATCATAAGAGAATACTTCGCCCACATCGAAGCCGCTTGAGAAAAATTTCGGGGACGCACTCGCAAGCACGATCGCGTTGACTTCGTCGTTGACATTCAACTCATCCAAGGCCTCGCGAATTTCGCCCAGCATATCACCATTCAGCGCATTCGCCTTGCCACGGTTCATCGTCAATATCGCCGTCGCTTCGTCTCGTTCAAGTGTTAAAAATTCCATGGTTCCCTATCCTTTCAATGGTTAAAACTATGCGAGTGCCCGGATCACCTGATCCCGCATCGATTTCAGTCCATCTCGCGCTACAATATTCGGATCCATCTTCCAATGTTCGCGTCGGAAGAGTTCCAGAGACAACGGCCCCGTATATCCGATAGCAAGCAGGTCACGCAACGCCTGCTCCAGTGGCAGAATGCCTTCACCGGGATAGATCCGATCGCTATCCCCCATCTGACCCGCGGGCGGCGACGCATTCACATCGTTCCAATGAAACGTCGCAAGAAAGTCGCCTTGCAAATGTCTGATGCCGGAGAAACCCGAGCCGCCGTTATGAAGATGAAAGGTATCCGGCACAATTTTCGCCTTCGGATGATCCGCGTCAATGGCAATCTGCGCGGCCTGACCCAATCGCGTGATACCTTTGAAGACGCTCACGAATTCCATGGCAGGGTGAATCCCGATTTCGTTCAGACCGACTTCAAGAATATGCCGATACCGCGCGGCAGTACGTTTCAGGTCGAATGTTTCCCTATCCGGCAGCGGCAACACCGCGATATGTTTCGATCCCGCACGCGCGGCCAATTCCATCCGCCGTTTATTCACGTCCATCTGCTTTTGGAACGCCGCTTCCTCCACCGGCATGCCGTCCCACAATCCGATAGTATCAATCACAAACATTCCGTGACCCTCGATACGTTTGCGCAACTCTTCAACCTTCTTACCGCCCTCTTCATACTTTTCCAGGTCCTGCGTCCACAATTCCATCGCGTCATAACCCGCGTTTCCGCAAGCATCAATCTTCTCCTCGATGGGCGTGGGCCGTATCGTGCTCGTGTTCATGCACAACGGCCAGGGACTCGTCCCGTCCTGATAAGGCTTCTCCGCCGCATCCACCGTTGTAGCCGAAATCGTTGTCGCAGCCGCCGCCGCACCGACCGCCTGTAAAAATTGTCGCCGTTCCATGAAATACTCCCGCTGGGATTCGTGTTCAGTCAAGTGATAACATACTAACGATTTAACGCGCAGATTGCCATCACCGATTGCCAGGACCCACGATGTATCACCTACAATTCATCAACCGATATTTCTCCCTCCTCATTCTATTCCTGACGCTCCCGAACCTTCACGCCCACGCCGCGGACCACGACCGCACGTTCTCCATCACCTATCGCGCGGAAATCACCGAAATTCCGGATACGGCACAGCGCGTCGCCTTGTGGCTTCCCATGCCGCGCAGTCATCGCGACCAAATCGTGCGCGAGATAGACATTCAATCCAGTCATCGCTATCAAATCGTGACGGACGAGGTCTACAAAAATCGTTATGTCTACATTGAAATTGACGGCGAAGAACCCATTACCGCGCTGACCGAAAAACCATGGCTATCCTTCAGCGCGACAGTAACACGCAAAACCATCGACGCACTCGACACGCCCTACACCATGCACAATCCCGGAGGCGAACTCAGTCGTTTTCTGAACCCCGCCGTACTCATCCCGCTCGATGGTCCGATCATTACCGAGGCCAAAAAATCCGTCGGCGAAGAAACCGATCCCCTCAAACAGGCACGCTTACTCTACAACCACATCCTCTCCACAGTAAGTTACGACAAATCCGGCGACGACTGGGGACGCGGCGATGCGCTCTACGCCTGCGACACACGCACTGGAAACTGCACCGACTTCCACTCCCTCTTCATCGGCGAAGCACGCTCACTCGAAATTCCCGCACGCTTCATCATGGGATTCCCCGTACCCACCAACGCGTCCAACGGCACCATCACCGGCTACCACTGCTGGGCCGAATTCTACACTCATGATAAAGGCTGGGTGCCCATCGACGCCTCCGAAGCCCAACAAGATTCCACACGCAAAAAAGAACTCTTCGGCGGACTCGACCCCAACCGCATAGAATTCGCCATCGGCCGCGACATCCATCTCCCCAAATCCGAACTCCCCCCCAAAAACTACACCATCTACCCCCACTTCGAAATCAACGGCAAAAAATCCGATAACGTGACCTGGTCCCTTTCCTACGAGGACAAGTAAAGAACTGAGATAGGATTAGTTACCAATGAAAGACAAAGCCTGTTGTCAATGCGAAGCCCATAGCGATGTCGTCAATCGCTACGGCTATTATTTTTGCGTTGAATGTGAGTCCAAACTGGCCTTGCATTCGGTCAAGACCATACTCAAAAATTCCAAGTCGCGTAATCTCCCGGAACCGTTTACCTACGAGGACGAAGTGGCTGATCGATTGCAGACAATGGAGAAAGACTTTATCAAAAGAAAGTCAAACTGCTCCACATACTGGAACGATTAAGCGAACCCAATTAGGTCTCGATTCAGACGGGTGGAAAGAACCTGACGGAAAAGGTGGAAATAGTGAAAAAGGTCGATCTAGTGGAGAAGTTTTCTCTATTCAAGGATCGAGTTCTGGCCGCTCCGGAGTGCGCCCCCAGCGAGCCGCCTTACTCGAACGACGGCGGGCTTTACGCGCCGCTTGTTCGGCTTTCCGCTCTATTTTCCGTTCGACCCTACGTTTTGCCTTA
>JAYGCN010000203.1:0-11501 GCA_046583315.1 Candidatus Hydrogenedentota bacterium | reverse complement strand
CATCAATTTTTTCGGGAAACTCGATGCCTTCCTGCTCAAATATGTGCGCATTCCGACACGCGTCAAACAATGGAGACCGCGACGCGTTCGAAAAGGTGTCGCGCAGAGCATTGACTTCAAAAGCACCATGCGCGGCGAGGGCGATGCAAGCCGCACCGAGGTGGAGAGTTACGTGGCACATGCCTACGACGCGATGTGTGCGCTGGCCTACGATATGGGCGTGGCGAAGAAGGATGATCAGACCCCCTACGAATTCGTGGAGGCCTTTCCGAAGGAATTGAAAGGCCTCAAGCAGGAAGCCAAACTCCTGACGGACCTTTACGTGCGCGCGGCCTACTCCCAGCTCGAAATGGACCCACATTCGCTCGATCAGATACGCCGCTTCTGGGTGCGCTACGATCAGGTCCGGAGAAAGCTTGTATATTGACCCGCTACAAGCAGAATTACTCGATATATCCAGCATTTGACACACCCCCACAGGGACTCCAGAATGAGTCGCTGCATACTTTTGGGTACGTGAGACTGGGTGAGACAATTGGGAGATAAACGTGAGTCTGGAGAGTGGCACCCGACTGGGTACATACGAAATCATTGAGATGATCGGCGCTGGTGGCATGGGGGATGTCTACCGTGCCCGCGACGATAAACTGGATCGCGATGTCGCCATCAAAATTCTTCCGGACCACGTATACGCCAATGCTGAAATGCGCGAACGCCTTCGAAGGGAAGCGCGCGCTGCCGTAGCAATCGCGCATCCCAATATTCTGACCGTACACGACGTAGGTATTGAGGGTGACATGGTCTACGTCGTCACAGAACTGCTCGACGGCGAAGATTTACAAAAGCTGATTGATCGCGAGAAGAAAGTATCGTGGGAACGTGCGCTGGAGCTGTTTCGTCCGGTTGTACACGGATTGGCGGCCGCCCATGCACGCGGTATCATCCACCGCGATCTGAAGCCGTCCAATCTCTATTTGTCCTCAAGTGGGGACGTCAAAATTCTCGACTTTGGTCTCGCAAAACAAACGACTGTAGAAAATGAGGTCAAACCGGACAGCGCAACGGCACTACCCCTGGCCACTAAACCGGACGACGGCATGACCATACCCGGTACGTTGATGGGCACCATGGGATACATGTCGCCCGAGCAAGTACGCGGTATGCCTGCGACTACAGCGAGCGACATCTTTGCGCTTGGCTGTGTCATGTACGAAATGCTCACCGGCGTGCAACCTTTTGTACGCGATTCTGCCCCGGAAACAATGGCGGTAATCCTGAAAGACGATCCCTTTGCGGATGACGGACAGTTGGATGACATATCCGATGAGCTTCGCGATGTGTTGGCACGATGCCTCGTTAAGGAACCTGAGAATCGCATTTCGGACGCGTCGGAACTTGAAGACGCATTGGCATTGATAGTATTTCCCCTTGAGACAATCACGGTCACCGATAGCGGGCGTTTACCACTCGTGTTAATTGCCGTTGTGTTGATCCTTGTCGTGGGTGCTGGAGTGCTGTTTTCGCGGGGTGGCGAAACGCAGGTGGCCAAAACAGATTAGGCAGCGATGCGAAATTCGCGTTTCGGATGTTTCAACGGTGGCAATCAGATATGATTCGTCTCATTGATTATCTGGAAATGAGAGAAGACATAAACGCGGATACTCTGGGCTATATGGGTCTTAGTCTGGGTTCTTTATCGGCCGGCATGATCGTTGCCATGGAAGATCGATTCGATTTTACTATCCTGGTATCCGGCGGAATTTCCGGACAAACGAAGCAATGGGGTGAACTTGGATTGTTCCGCGAGTGACGGTGCCGACACTGATGTTGAACGGACGGTTTGACTACATCTTTCCTTATGAGACGAATCAAGTTCACCTGGCAAAGATTCTCGGAACCGATCCCGAACACGTGCGCGATGTTGCGTATGACGTGGGGCATGTTCCGCTACCTCGATTTGCCGCGATGAAAGAAATCGTTGACTGGCTGGATATCTATCAACCAATCGACTAGCTACCACCCGAAGTGGATCTTCGCCGCACGATCGGAGAGCCATTGGGTCTGGGCATCCAGCTTTTCCATCCACTGTGCGGCATCGTATCCGGCGACCTTTCCCTTCATCTGCAAAATCTGGTAGCAAACCGTCACGACATGTTTGATGCCGACCGCGTAATAGAGCGCATGCTCTTCCTGCGGGGATAGGGTGCGGTATTTGGTGTAGTAATGCAACAACAGATCGGTGCGTTGGTTGAGCTTTTGTGTGTCCACTGTGGTTCGCACGCATAAATTTGAAATGGCATACGCGAGATCCTCGAGGTAACATCCGTCGCCGGCAAATTCGAGGTCAATGATAGCGTTCAATCTGTCGCCTTGATATATGAGATTGCCGCTATGCCAGTCACCGTGAATAAGTCCGGTCTCAAAAGTGTCGCGTGTGCGGAGATCAAGATCGTTACCAGCTTCGCGCAAAAACAACGCGATTCGGTCACATTGCGAGATAACACGAGACGAATTTTCGATCTTTCTAGCCGATTCAAACAAACTGGCGAACAATTCACGCGGCACCTCGCTGAAGCGCCACATCCGCGTGTCGCGTTCGGGACAGGGGAAATCGCGACAATCCCAATGCAGCTTTCCCAGTGCGCGCGCAGACGCGATGAGCGATTTTGGTGTCACCTGCATCGATTTACCGGCCACGAACTGTTGAAGCTCCATCGCCCAGTCTTCGATCCGGGTGATAGTAGGGCCCTTGAGAGTGGGTTGAATATGTGCGACGGGCAGGCCGTGTTTCTCCAGGTGTCGAGAAAGGCGATGCTGAAACCACATATTGTCGAGCGCTTCGGCAGTCGCATCATAGGTTTTAATCAGGAATCTCCCTTGCTCCGTCTCAACCGTCAATTTGCGATGACGGTTCTGGTGGACGTGGGGCAGGTGTTCTGGCGCAGAGATAACCTTGAGCCCGTAATTCGTCTCAATCAGTTCTTGGAGGTGGTCTTCGAAAGGAATTAAATCCGTCATCGGCTTGAGCCTGTTGTGGCGTCATCGTCCGGATGCAGATACCCGGTAAGGTCGACCCAACGAATCGCATGGGCAAAGGCTGACTCATGCAAAAAGTCGCGCATGGTATAACTGTGCATGATGATGTTCATTACTGCGATCCCCAAAGGCAATACACTGACACGTGCGAGGTAATTATGCCTGAGAAAGGGTGGCTCTGGCATGAAATTCGCCAGATCTCCGACAAATTTACTATGAATAATGCGAGACTCTTGTGAATTAAAAATCGGAAACGTGAATAACGAAAGCGTTGTAAGCTGTTAGTACACGGTCAGATAGAATATTTCATCGATATTTGGTATATTGTTCATTCTTATGTAAAGGATTGACACAATTCTCTGCGAGACCCGAAATGATTGAATTAGATAGCTGCCGTCGTACCCTTGGTCCAGGGGTCGAATTTTTCTGTAAGGATTTCCACGTCGAATCGGGCGAACATATGGCCCTGTGGGGACCCAGTGGATGCGGCAAAAGCACGATGCTGAACCTTATCGCGGGATTGTTACGACCGGACGACGGTGCCGTGCGCGTCAACGGGACAGATTTACATACCCTGAACGAGGGCCAGATCGATCGTTTTCGCGGCGAGAATTTTGGTTTTGTATTTCAAACCTTCAACCTGCTGAAACCCTTCACGGCGCTCCAGAATGTTTTGCTCGGCATGCAATTCAGTGATACACGTCCTCCGAAAGAATGGAAACCGCGCGCCAAAGAATTACTCATACGCGTCGGACTCGAACATCGCATGAACAGCAAACCGACGACGATGAGCGTGGGGGAGCAGCAGCGCGTCGCGATTGCCCGTGCGTTGGCGAACAAACAGAAAATTGTTGTCGCCGATGAACCAACCGGTAGCCTTGATCCAAAGACTGCGAAAGCGGTGATGGCCTTACTGTTGGAAATGTGTGCTGAAGAGAACGTCACCATGCTCATGGTCACGCACGATAAGAAAATCGCCGATTCCATGCAGTCACGATTCGATTGCGCCGGGCTCGTGCGCGAGGTATCCCGATGAGTCTCTGGCACATCGCCTGGAAATATCTCTGGAATCGTTGGTTCACGACGACTCTAACTATTTTGTCCGTCGCCTTGGCGGTCGGACTGATTTCCGCTATCCTGACGATTCGCAACGAAACGAAGAAACGTTTCGAAGAGGAACAATTGGCCTACGATATCGTTGTCGGTGGGCCCGGAAGTCCGCTTCAGCTCGTACTAAATGCCGTTTACTATCTCGACAGTCCCGGTTACCCTATTTCTTATGAGAACTACTTGCGCCTCAAAGAAGAGGATGACGTCACCTATGCCTTTCCGATCGCGTTGGGGGATACCTACAAAGGCTTCCGAATCGTTGGGACGACTGTCGAAATATTCGAGTACCCTTGGACGAGTGACGTCACGGGCGAGCAACGTTATCCCTACCAGATTGATGACGGCCGCTTCTTCGATAAACCAATGGAAGCCGTACTCGGTTATCGCGTCTCACGTGAACTGGGTTTAACTGTTGGCGCGACCTTCATCGGATTGCATGGCACGATGGATTTGGGTTCGCTTGCAGAATTCGACCATGCCGATAAGCTTTACACGGTTGTCGGCGTTCTCAAACCTTCCGGGACATCAAATGATCGCGCTATTTTCGTGGATCTTCAGTCCGTGTGGGATTTGCATGCGGAACACGACGAAGAGGAAGCCGAAGGGGAACATGTCGAAGAAGGCGACCGTAAAGTGTCTGCGGTCCTGATCGATCTCGAAAGCTCCGCCTATCGATTTCAGTTTATGCAGACAGTCTATGATAATTATCCAGCGACTCCGGCCATGCCCATCGTGGAGATCACAAATCTATACAACGAAATCCTGCAACCGGTCGTGGTCATTATGATAGCTGTTGGGTATGTTGTGGTCGTGATTTCCGCACTGTCAATCATGATAGGACTCTATCTCTCCATCATTCAACGCAAACGCGACCTCGCCATCATGCGCGCGCTCGGTGCGTCGGCCTACGAAATATTCGGGGCGGTGATGATCGAAGCCTTACTCGTTACAGTGATAGGCGTTGCCTGTGGTTGGGCTTTAGGGAAAGGGGTCGCGATAGGATTGGGCGTGTACATGAGTGCCAATTACGGTTTCACCATTCACGGTGCCGCAACATCCATGCTGGAACTGAAATTCTTCGCTGTTGTTACCTTAATCGGTCTCTTTGCGGGAATCGTGCCGGCGTGGCAAGCCTATCAATCGGATATTGCAGAAGATTTACAGTCAACATGATAAAATGTTGAGTCGGAGAGAATTCAAATGAAACGCAGAACGAAACGAGACCTGACAATCTTCTTTGGTGCTATCGTAATCATTGTTGTGGTCGCATTGCTTAATGGTCAATTGAGTCGTCAGGGTATGGCCCAAGAATTCGAAGCACTCCTTCTGACCTTGGAAGCAGAACGCATCGAAAAGGGAGATATCGTCCTTGAGTGGAAACACATGCGCAAAACGAAAGGCTCTCTTCGCAAAGGGGGGACATTTTGCGAACACCTTCTTGAGAAAGATGGAATCCATGTCAATCTTATCGGATTCCAGGTTGCACAGGCTCAGTTTCGGAACATCACGAATTTTTTGATGCTACCGATCCCGCTCGAGTGTTATTTCTGTTCCATGCCGCCGCCGCGCGACGTAATGTTCATTCAAATGGCAGAAGGGGAGACGACCTGGATTCATAATGAACCCGTGATTTTGAACGGCACCTTGCAAGTAAATCAGGGTCCCGGTCAGAAGTTTTTCTACCAAATTATTGATGCGCGTATGGGTGTCTCGTTGGATGGAGGACCCCTCACCAAGAAGCGGCTCCAGCTTCAGCACATGATTGGTGGAAGTGAGCATCCAGACGCCGAGGAAGGACTGATTGATGCTTCCGATGCCGAGCGTGTTTCGGAGTCATTGAATCAAGAGTAGCTATTTCGAGACCCGCTTCGCACTGAAAGATCAGGCCGTGATGGACAAAATCCTGGAGCGCGATCCGAATGCACGCACCGCCTCCACCCTTCGCCGATACCTTCGGCACATACGGTCTCGCCGATAACAGGGCCGAAGGTTGCGCGCTCTGGATTTGGAGATGCGACTGTTTCAGTATCCGCTGAGTTATCTCATCTACACGGAGCAGTTCGATGCATTGCCGCCGGACATGTTGGAGTTTGTATATGATCGGCTCTGGAAGGTACTCTCTGGGGAAGAGACCGACGCACGATACGCGCATCTGGATGTCGAGACGCGTAAGGCGATTGTGGAGATCGTGCTGGAGACGAAGCCGAGCCTTCCGGAGTATTGGAAGAAGCCCTAAGAGAAGGAGAAGGATTGTGCCATCGTTTGATGTGGTGAATAAGATTGACCTGCAAGAAGTCGACAACGCGGTGAACAATGCGAAGAAGCAGATCGCGACCCGTTATGACTTCCGGAATACGAAGACGGAGATTAGCTTTGACAAGGCGACCAAGGTGATTCGTGCGACGACGGACAACTCGATGCTGATGAAGGCTGTGGAAGATACCTTGCGCGCGGCGTTGGTGAAGCGTGGGGTGGACCCAAAGGCGCTCGACATCAAGGAGGAGCAGGGAACGTCGCATGGCGGTGTGCGTCGCGATATCGCGCTCTTGGAAGGCATCGACAAGGAATTTGCGAAGAAGATCGTCAAACTCATCAAGGAACAGAAGCTGAAAGTTCAGGCCCAGATTCAGGATGAACAGGTTCGTGTTACGGGTAAAAAAATTGACGACTTGCAGTCGGTTATTGAGATGTTAAAGGGTAAAAATCTGGACGTGCCGTTGCAGTATGTGAATATGAAGGGCTGACTGTTATTTTTTTACGGGACGTTTGTAGGTGAAGGCGACTCCGGAAACCGGATCGGCAGCGACGTTGATTTCGTGGGAGAGCTCACCGAGTTTTTCGTGCCATGTTTTCACGGTGTAGGTGCCGGCGGGCAGGCCGTCGATTTGGAAGTGTCCTTCTTCATCGGTGACGGCAAAGAAGGGGTGATCCATCACGAAGGCATAGGACAACATCCAGCGATGCACGTCACATTTGATCTTTAGGGGTTTTTCCGGATTCTCGAAGGTGCGGTGGCGCGGAGGTAAGCCGGGGGGTTGTCCGAAGTTAAAAAGCTTGTTGTTCTTCGGGAATCCACGCACATTGTGGGTCGTGTCGTCGTTGTTGTGCATTTTCAGCGGCTGTCCGGCCATGAATCCGAGCACGGGCTGTTCGTAGCGGCAGTTTTTCTGGCTGAGGATGGCGGGTTGTTCTGGCGGTAGGTAGTCACCCGCAGGCGGGTTGTCGATCCACACAAAGATCCACTGGAATTCGCCTTGGGGTCCAATGGTGGCACCATCGGCGTGTAACGGGTTGTCTTTTCGGAGTAGTATGGATTGGTGATCGGATGTTGCGGATATGGCGAAAGATCGACGGTTCGGGTGGAAGGGCGCTGTGATTGGGATCTGTGCGGCGGCTGTGGTTGCGGGGGCATTACTGATTCAGGCTGTGATGAACGTTACTGTGGTGCCGATTGAGTATGCGCCGCCTCCTACGTTCCGTGTTGGTGCGGAGTCGGATTCCATTGCGGATGTGGTTGAGATTGCGCCTGTAGAGACTGTCGAGCCATTAGAGTTGGTGCTCGCGGCGGACGCTGTGTCGGAGGATGCAGAGACCGGCTACACGCTGGCTGATCTCAAGGATGCGACAGCGCTGGTGCCGTATATTGCGTTGATGTTGGATGATGATCCGGCGATACGGATGGAGGCGTTGAAGCAGTTTGTTCATCATGACGTGCGGATGAAATTCGGGTTCGTTTATCCGGAGTGGCGGGATAAATTGGGAATGGCGGATTGGGAGTTCTGGGACTTGGTCGGAGAGGATGAGGCTGCGATCAAGGCGTTGCTTTATGACGGCCTCGTGGATTCGGTGGAGACGGAAAACGAAAACTCGGAACAGTTCGCGATCTCGCTGATGCACACGATTAGGGAGATGCCGGGGCTGGATGATGAATCGTATGAGATGATGGCCTGGGTGTCGGATAGTCATCCTTCGTCGGAAGCGCGGGACTATGCGATGTATCACGTGACCGCGCATGTGCCGGGTAGCGCGGTGGCGATGGAGATCGTTAGGAATCGCAGGTATGATCCGGATCCCTGGGTGCGATGGCATGCGATCGGGTATCGCATCCAGATGACAGGCACACAGTTCTTGCCTTGAGTGACCTGCCGGTCGGTATATTCAACCGCGGGAGGATGTTATTTCGTCGCGGGAATTTTGGCTCCGTTTTTCTTGAGTTCTTGAATCAGCGCAGTCTCCATTGTGTTGGGCTTGAAGCCCATTGGCCCGGGGCCGCCGTGGAAGGCTATCTTTCCGTCTTTACCGATGATGTAGAGTCGGTCGGGGTGTGATTTGTAGTTTTGCGCGATGGAGTCGTTCATATCGTCGAGGACTGTGGGGATGTCGATTTTGAGATCCGTGACGCAAGAGATGGCTACGTCGCGACGTTCGAGGAGGGTGGTGGGGTCGTCGATAGATTCGATGTCTTTGCTCACGCGTATTGCCCAGTCTTCTGTGGGGTGGGCTTCACGGATGTACACGACGAGAAACTGGGCTACGTCGGCGTATTTTTTTGACATTCTCTCGAGGGAACCAACCTGGCTCCGGAATGGCGGTCATGTATAGCTCCCGAAGATAAGGACGACGGGCTTGTGTCCCTTGAAGTCGCTGAGTCGGACGGAGTCGGGTGATTTTTGGGAGGGGAGTTGGAAGTCGTATTGTTTGAGGGGCTCGAAAATGAAGTCGGGGGCGAGGATGCCCAGGGCGGGGCCGTTGCCGCGGAATCCGTGGATGTCGGCGTATTTCGCGCTGGAGGTGCGTTTCATCATTTCTTCGCGCATGGTCAGGGGCTTTTTGTCGTGGGAGTCGGCGGGGGCACTCTTTTGTTGCGCGATTGCGGGCAGTGCGAGGGTGGATGCGATGATTAGAGTGAGTAGTGTTCGCATGGCTAATGAGTCTCCGTGTGTTTGGCGATCCTATTGGTGGTTGTAGTGTAGAACGTCGTAGTGTAGAACCTTGTAGAGTAGAACCTTGTAGAGTAGAACATCGCTTATTCGGACTACTATTCCATTGTGCCTCATCCCCGGTCAGTGGTTACACATTTCTTCCTGTATCCTTCTCCGAGTGTATTTACAGCCGCGTTGCAGAGGCGGCCTCACGTAGAGGCGCAAAGAAGCGCCAATATACTGACCGCCATACCCGTCTATTAAGGCCTGCTTACAAACCCGGTCTGGGAGGACTCGTCCGCGCTCGGCTGCGAGGGGTCTGCTGGTGGAGCGCCAACGGTCACCGAGCCGTTGAGGGCATCGATGGTGACGGCCTGGTTGATGACTTGGCCGCTGGTAAATGTTTCGGAAGAATCGCTATCGTCGGTATTGCCCTTGATGTTGACCTGGCCGCCGAAATCGACGACTCCGAGTGCTTCTGCCAAGGTATTCCAGGGCGTGGCGGAAGCGCCATTTTGGATACCGTAATTCGCAAAATCGACATGTACGACATCGGTGGGCCCTTGCGGAATATCCACAACGCGGTAGTCGACGAACACGGGCAGGTGGTCGCTGTAGGTGTCTTTGAACTGGGCGCCTGTTTCTCCGTAGTACTCCGGTCGAACAACGAATGACGTGGGATCGCTAAGCCGATCTTTGGCCGATAGAGTCCCATAGATGTAGTCGAGCTTCAAGCCGGGATATATCGTGGTATCATCGCCGTTTCGTTTCGGAACGTCTGTGAGGTCGCCGCCCGAGATTATGCCATTGTGCGGCGCCGCGGGGATCGTGCCATTGTAATCGCCGAGAAGGATGATTTCGTGCGGCTCATTCTGGTCTGCGACGAGGGCGTCGACGTAATCCGCGAGCCAAAAGCCTTGGTCATCGCGGAATTCTGCGGTTTGCCAGCTACCGTGTATTCCGATGACCCGAAACTTCACGCTTGGGTCGCCCACGTGCGAGAATACAGCCGTAACGGGCGAACGATAGGTCCACTCATGTGGATACGTTACACCATCATGGATGTTAACGAACAAGGTATCCGAAATAGTTACCTTGCTGGTGTCGTAGAGAAACGCATTCTGTTGGGGCAGGCCCCCTCCGAAATCCTCGGTGAGAACGGCCCAAGGGTTTCCCATGTGGTCGCGAAGATCGTTGAGCGCGGGAATCTGGTTCATTTCCTGGAGCGCGATGACCGCGGCGCCCGTTTCGATAATGCGTTGTGCCAGATCGTCGAGCTGTTCCGAAGTGCGGGCAGGCACACGTGAGTTAAAGAACTCGAGATTCCAAGCCATGACACGTAAATGGTCGGCTGCAGGTGGAAACGGGAATGAATAGGTCTGGGCCACGGCAGGAAACGCGAATAAAAGAGTGATGATTATCGCGTACAATCTTGCTGGCATCGTAACCTCCGTTTTACGAAAATAGGAAGGTTAAACCTTACATTTATCTATATCCTTTCGTCAACATCGACATTACCGCCTCGGGACACCCTGTGGCGCGTGATGGCGCAGAGGTCCTGCCGGACGGTATATATAGGCGCAGAGCATCGTATCGGTTCTTCTTTGGTTCTTTCTTCTTTCCTAAGAAGAAAGAACGGGGTTAGGTGTTGGGAGTTGATAGTGATCGACGAATCTCTTCAGGGTGTTTAGGGTGCAGTGGTATTCTCTTGTGAGGATCTGTAATGCCTGGAGGGATGCGCTGGGTTTGGTGGTGGTCATGTTGTAGTTTTTACTGGTGACGCTGACTTCCTGGGTGTTGGTGGCGAAGGATAGGGTGACGTTGGCGCGGGTGATCATGACTTGTAACATATGGAGGTTTTCGCGCAGGGACGCTACGTGGGAAAGGTGCGGGTGGGGATGCGCGTTGGGATCGACGTATCCGGGTTTTTTCGGGTTGGATTGTTCATCGAGTTTGTTGAGCAGGTCGTATTCTTGTTGTTCGTAGGCGCAAATCGGACGTTTTTTGGGGTCGAGACGTTCGACATCTTTGCCTGCGAATAAACAGGTCTTCCATTGGGGACAGTGGCTGCCGCATTGGCGCAGTCGGCGACTGTACAGTCCGTGGAGCTGCGCGTTGGTGTTGCCTTTGGGTGCGCCTATGCCGTCGATACCCCCGTGGAATCGGCATCGCCCGTTTTTATGGTTGGATTGCAGTTGGCAGGGCATGCCGTCGGGTGCATGCGCCCCGCAACAGCGTCGATTCAGCTTGTCTTCGGTCGCCTCAACGGTCTCGCACCAGTCGGGTTCCCACTTTTTGGAGCAGGGCGTGCCGCGTTGGGTGGTTCGGGTAGATTGGGTGATCGTATCGCTCATGGTGATGTCCTCCTGTATACCTGACAAGGGGGTTGCAGTCCTGCCGGACGGGACCTTCCGGATGATCGGAAGAGCGTCG
>JAYGCN010000184.1:0-2236 GCA_046583315.1 Candidatus Hydrogenedentota bacterium | reverse complement strand
CCCGACAAAAAGAAATCCCATTGACCAAGGTGACTTCGCGACTGGAAGAGCGCGAATTCACCAACGCACTGATAAACGTTTCTCGAAACGCCATCCCCAAAGTGTATTTTTTGGATGGTCACGGCGGTCGCGACATTGATTCAGAGGATCAGGTGAATGGCGGGCATTTATTCAAGGCCTTGTTGCAGCATGAATCGTATGAGGTGGAAAAACTGTTATTGACCTCGGAAAATGCGTCGATTCCGCCGGACTGTGCCGTGCTGGTGATCAATGATTATACGAGCGATTTGCAGGAGGACGAAATTGTTGCCTTGGATACCTACCTGAGGAACGGGGGCCGTCTTCTGTTTTTGTTCAATCCCAGTACGATTGAACAGGATGATGTCTCTGCGCAGGAACGATTGAAGCCCTGGTTGTTGAGTCGCCTCGGTGTCGATGTGCAGACTGACATCATCTTGTCCGAAATGACCGGTGGCGTAGATGTAAATTTGTTGACTGATTTCGCGCAGTTGGGGAATTACCAGGACACGGCTCCGAACGCGGTGGAGTTTCGTGGAAGTTATCACGCGACGCATCCTATCACGCGCAACATCGGGGTTATTACCAATTTGCAATACCTGCGTTCCGTGGTCTTGGTTGAGCCCTTGCCGGACCGCGTGGTGGGTTCATCGATATTGCGTACCACGCCGGACACCTGGGGCGAGGTGGATTTTGATCGCCTGGAACTCGGTGAACAGCACCGTGACGGGTATGAGGCTTCCGGTCCCAACAGCATCGCGGTAGCCATGACCTATCAATCGGAACGCGCGACGCTTGAAGGTGAAAAATCGTCTGATGGTCGGGTGGTCGTTATCGGAAATTCGCAGTGTACGGCCAACCAGCTTGTGCTGGAAGCGGGTACGGCTGATTTGCTGCTGAACACGATTGCCTGGTTGACGGAGAGCGAGGATTTGATTGCGATACGGCCGCGGGGTAATGAAACGGCTATTTTGAGATTGTCGCTGAACGAACAGCGCACGATCATCTGGATATCAGTGCTGGGCACGGTGCAGGCGGTTATTCTCGCAGGCATCGGAACCTTCCTCTTTCGCCGGAGGTATCAATAATGAATAGTCGTTCGACATGGGCGTGGGTGTGCATCAGCATCGTGCTGGTCTTCGGCTATTGGTTGACCGGTAAACTCAAGGTGGAAGAGCAGCGCGCCGTTTTTGAAAAAAAGAAGCTGTTTGATTTTGCCGCTGAAGACATCCTTCGACTTTCGTTTTCGACGCGCGAGGATGCGCTGGTTGAGGCCGCCCGGAGGTCCGAAACGGAGTGGTCGATCTCGGCCCCCTACGATCACATCGTGCCGAACCATGGGCAGTGGTCCCAGTTGGCGGGTGTGATACCGCGACTGATCAATGAACGTCCCATCGAGGTGAATCCAGAGGATTTAGCGTTGTATGGATTGGCCGATCCGCCGTTGCGGGTCGAGGTGGAAGTTGCCGGTACGCTGATCCAGCTCAATATAGGCAATCTCGATCCCACACAGAACAATCGATACGCACAGCTGGGTGCAGACGAGGTTTTCCTGTTGCCCGCGCAGATGGCGAACGTGTTGTACCAGACGTTGATGAATCTACGTGACGCACGCGTGTTTCCGGGTATCGATTCCATGATCGATCGAATCCATTACAAACGATTCGCGATCCGTGACGATACTGACGCGCTCGAAGGCACCGAAGCGATTGATGAGGTCTACGCGCAAGGGGACGATGCGCTTTGGCGCATGACATCGCCTTACGAAGCGTATACGTTCCAGAATAAAGTGCTCCATCTGATTAGTCAGCTCTCATTTTTAACTGGCCAGGATTACGTTGATGCACCGGATGATTTGGGTGATTTCGGATTGGATCCGCCTTGGGCCCGGATTGAAGTGCGAAACTCGGAGACGGGCGTTACGCAAACACTTTCGCTGCGGTGGCGCGATGATATGGCGGAGGACGGCCGTATGTTCGCGTCGTTGGTCGGCAATCCTTCGGTTTTTACCATCGACGCGAAGATGATCGGTTACCTGCCGGACGTGCCGGGCGATTTTCGCGAGAAACACTTGTTTACGCAGGAAGCCATCAATCTGTCGGCCATCCACTATCGCGATTCAGCGCATGAATTTTCGTTGCGCTATGATGAGGATTCTGGCTGGAACCTCAGCGAGCCGGCCTTCGACGACATCGACCAGCTTATAACCTCCAATGTA
>JAYGCN010000161.1:0-12664 GCA_046583315.1 Candidatus Hydrogenedentota bacterium | reverse complement strand
GCTACTCTGCCTTCTTCTATGAGGGAGCCGCCCCGGACTCTGACATATTAAATATTGGGTTACTCAGTGCCGCCGAGCGGGCATCAACCTTCGGCGCGTCGCTGGTCGGACTCGGTATCCTTCTAGCGATACTGCGGAAATAGGGATTGAATCATGGCTTTGATACAGTGTCCAGACTGCGGGAAAGAGGTTTCCGATGGCGCGAAGGCTTGCCCGAATTGCGGGTGTAAGGTTTCGTGGGAAGTTGCGAAAGGCAAAGCCCGAAAGAAGAAGCCCTTAGTCAAGAATGTATTTGTCTGGGTATTCGTATTGTTTTTAGTAGCAGCGGTTTCATATTTGGTTTCGCCAATTATTTACGTTCGTATCCAGGAAGAACGTGATTTGAAGGAACAAGGTGGGACGACACTTGGGGAGAAACAAAGGGGAGAATCGACTCTGACACCGGAGCAAATAAGGGAAGTTGATAACGAGGCAGAGTACTGGGAGGAGGTGAAAAAGGCAGAAGAAAGGCTAGGCAGGAGCCTGACGCAACTGGAAGTTGATAACGAGGCAGAGAAAGGTTATTTCGTATTATTGATGTCGTGCGTTCAGGGCCAAGCCTTTGAGGTATTTCGGAATGAGTTGGATAGGCGGGAAGAAGGGCTAGGTAGAAGCCTGACGCAACTGGAAAAAGACGAACTCTTGAAAGAGCTGTACGGATTGCTTGGCTACGAAAACTAAATCAAATCCTATTGGCGATAAGCCGAAAATAAACAGGGTGAATTAGTTGGGGTAGGATGAAACCGCGCCAACCCGCTACCCGCGCGGAAACTGAACCACGTTGCCCGATTCCGCTCACGAATAGTCCAACTTGGGATTAGTATGGGATTAGAGTTGCGATGAGCCTGAAGTACGAAACTTTCAGAATACCAAAAATGACTGGTATAATTGAATATAAATGGTGGGCGATGAGGGACTCGAACCCCCGGCCTCTGCCGTGTGAAGGCAGCGCTCTAACCAGCTGAGCTAATCGCCCTTGCGGAAACGAATCGTATCATATCATTAGGAAAAGGGGAACGGGGAATACGCATTGATGCAACGAAGGGATTAGTCCTGCGCATTCATGGAGGAGGCGACTTCAATAAGATCAATTACTTCAAGCTCGAATTCGCCCAGAAACAGGAACAGTTTCGCCGAGCGCGTGATGGATATGCTCTTCTGGGACTCGCTGATGAAGCTTTTGACCAATTGGACGATCGCCTGTTCGCGCAGGAGCATATTGTCCAGCATGCCCTGAATCAGCTCATCCTCTTCGTTCGCCATGATGGCTTTTCGAAGCTCTGCCCGCGCATCCGCAATGAGCCATTTCATTTCGTGTAGCTGATCTTTGTGCGTGCCCACTTTTGCAAATAGTAGAACGGTTTCTTCCGCAGTCAACTCAAGTTCAGAATTCAGGCGTACGACCAGCCAGGCATCCACCAGTTCGATAATATTCTTTTGTTCACGATCCTGAATATCCAGACCCGTCGTTTTCTGCTCTACGAGCGTGCGAAACGCAGCCTGTTCGTTGTCATCAAATTCCTGAACTTCATTATGAAGTTCTTTGGTGTATTTACTATGGCCCTGTTCCTCAATGCGCTTTGCATGAGTCGCCATACGCCGAATTTCCTGCTCAAAATCGCCTACAAACAAATACAATTGGGCCTGTTGAGGCACGCTCAAAATACTGCCAGATTCGCTCACCAATTTGCCCAACGTAACAACCGTCTGTTGCTCGTTGGCAAGAATATTCTCCAGAGTAGCCGCAATGAGGGATTCGTCCGCATTGCCATCCGTCTGCATGCGCAGCTGCGCAATGAGCATACCGCGTTGGAATTTCAGACGCGTCAGCTGATCCTTGTAGCCGCCAGCACGTTTCATCAACTCGATCGTTTGAACATCCGTGAGATCGATTACGCTCTGGATTCGCACGAGCATGTAGTCCTGAATCAGATCATAGAGGTCTTGTTCACCGACCCCCAAATTATCCAGAAAGCTCTGCTGATCCGCTTGTACCTGCAGAAAAGCATTCTCTTCTTGAGGGGGTTTCTGGGCGAATACTGTGCCGGACAGACCGACTACCAATGCGGCAATGAGTAACGTGCGCATTCCGTTCCCTTTAGCCTTCAAAGGCTGCGTCTCCGAGCAATACTTCACGAGCATTTACGACCAGTATCTGCTTGAACAGATCAGACTGCCGGGGAGTCAGGCGATGAATTTCTGTCGTAGAATCCGTCTTACCCAACCATAAACTATCGAGAAGAATTGCGGGCTCGGATTCGCTTAACGCAGCCGCCAGAATTTCGGAGTCACTACTTTCATGCTCAAGCTCGGCCACCTGATACGCCGCAGATATGATAGAACCACTGACCCATTCACGCGCCAAACTGGATTCCAGTCTCGCGGCCAACTCAGCTTCGTCCTGCTGAAGGATGCTCTCGACCCTATCCAGTGCGGCATAGGTCGCCGGAGCGGAAGTCGGCTGAACTGTTGGAGCCGATCCATTCTGCGGGAAAATAG
The DNA here is from genome assembly GCA_046583315.1 of Candidatus Hydrogenedentota bacterium. Classification (GTDB taxonomy): domain Bacteria; phylum Hydrogenedentota; class Hydrogenedentia; order Hydrogenedentales; genus DTSJ01. The sequence continues at coordinate 10,126 of JAYGCN010000161.1, read as the reverse complement.
CGACCACAAAAATAGCAACCGCCGCCAATCCGGATACGCTCATCACCCAACGGCGAACACGAATCGGTGTCGTATCGTTTCCGCGCTCTTCAATCGTCGCACGAACCCGCGTAGCGAAAGCTACATGCACGTCCGGTTCGGGCAGGGCCTGAACCACCTCTACAAGGGATTGCATTGAAACCATTCGGCTCGAACAAGTGTCACACTTCTGTAAATGGTCTTCGATCAGCGTATTATTGCCTGATTCACCATCCAGATAAGCCGATAGTTCTTCCGTTTCAATGTGGTCTGACATGGTCTACTCCAGTTCGTTCATTATTGATTATAGGTTTTCTGCGCCCAAGGATTCCATATTTTTCCGTAATTGCTCACGAGCACGGGCAATACGACTCTTAACAGTACCCTTCCGGCACTTCACAATCTCAGCAATGGTGTTGTAATCCAGACCATTCAGCTCGCGTAACACAAGTACTTCACGATGTTTCGGCGACAACATAGACAGGCCCTCCTGGATCATCGCATCGATTTCGTTCAATCGGGCACCACGATCCGGCCGCATGCTCTCATCTTCCAGAACCCGCTCCTGGCCGTCATCTTCGCTCAATGAATAGGTAATACCACGTCCCCGTCGTCCAGCATCGCGAATGAAATTAAGTGTCAGATTGCGCGCAATACCAAACAGCAAGGTCGAAAACTTCGCTGAGGGTGTGAGTCGATTCAAATATCGGAAGACCCGCACAAAACTTTCCTGCGCAATATCTTCGGCATCCTCGCGAGATTTCACCATTCGTTGGCAAAAGTGAATCACCGGACGCTGATACCGTTGCGTAAGCTCAGTAAACGCGTCCATGTCGCCATCGCTGGCCATCGCTACCAACTCCCAATCCGAGTGTTCACTCATGTATGCTCGTATTCTGCAGGTAGCGCCGTCTCACGATTGTTGGTTTGAACCCCATGGGATGAATAAAGTTCCCTTTTTCCGTTCTAAACGACTACAGCGCACCGAGTTAGAGGCCATAACATACCCAGATCAAAACAATGGGCAGATTCGGCTCGTCTGTCGTCTCTCTATAATAATGCATACGGCAAGCCGATGGCGAATGTTCCAAAATCCCAAATCCATTCACGTTTTGACAACCAAAATGACGAAATGGTTTTAACCCCTAGCCCTACCGACTCACCAACACCGGCTGCGTCCACGCCATCTGCGTGCCGCCTTCCTGGAAGGGGTTGTCGAGTTCTTTCGAGGACACCACTTTCGCGCGCACATACATTTCATCCCCGGAAAAGGTGTAGGTCGCCGGGTTATCCTGCGTGCGTAGGAGTACTTCGCCGATTTCCTCGCTATACTGCCGGGTCACGTCGTCGCGAGGCTTGCCATCATCATCCAGAATCGCAGACGAGTTATCGTCAAATCCCTTCCGAGTGCCGATGAAAATCGTCTCGTATTTGGCACCCGGTTCCGCATCAATGGAAACCGTGTAGGATTTCGCATCCGATTCCACGCCCTTCAACATCACGCCCGACGACGCATAGAAGTCTCCCGCATTCAACGACTCAATAAGTGCCTCAGGAGTCAACGCTGCCGCGCGCACCATCGTCCAGCCACGACCCGGGTTGGCCTCTTTCGGTCCGATCTTGAAGTATTCGTGCGAATCCGACACGCCAATGCCATACAGAATATTTTTCGGGTCACGCTTCAGCCGGATCGCAAGCATGATGTCCCAAAAACGATCATTAGACACCATGTGTCGTTCTGCATCGCCGAAATTCAACACGTAGGGGTGCCCATTGAAAATCTCGAAGGTGAGTGGACCGTCAATGGGCAGCGTATCTTCAACGCGATACCCCTCGCTCCAATTGGGATGATTGAAATGTGCAAAGGTCGGCACACCGAATCGTTCCCCCTGATTGCGCACGAACTCAAGATTGGCCACGAAGCCTTCCTGCGTATCCACAAAGTTCACCGCTGGAGCCAGCTCACGAATGTTGATCGCGTTCACGTGGACCGGCGGAAAATTGGACGTGATTTCCTGCGCAGGAATCATCTGAAACGACCCAGCCTCCTCAAATTGATCCTTCAGCTCCGGAAGCGTTTTCAGCCGCATGTAGTCGCGCCCGTGTTCGTGTTTGGTTTCGACCGAATCGTGCCCGAAGCGCTCGCGCAGTTGCTGCACACGCTCAGGCGTCAAGTGCGTCTCCTCGGAAATCGGGTACCAGCGCTGAATATGCCCCGCCGCGAAAATGTTGTGCTCAGAAATACACAGAAAATCAAAGCCGTGGGATTTATACCAATCCACCACCAGCTCCGGCGCGGCATCACCATCGCTCCACAGCGTATGCGTATGCGTATTGCCCTTGAACCAGCGCTTTTCTTCCTCTGCAACACCAACAACCGCGACGAAAATCGATAAAACGAGTATACACCACCCTCGAAACATGGGATTTCCTTTCAACATTCAAACCAATTCGAGGAGTGATCATACCAGTTGTCGCACGACGTGACCAATGGCGATTACTCCTGCCTGGCAAGAGCCAGATCAACCAGAGAGAACGCAATATCTCGCACGGCGCGACCTTCACTGGACAGATTGGACATGACCGCCACCGCGATTTTCTGCTCCGGAAGAATCACCAGATAGGTGCTCGTGCCGGATTGCCCCCCGTCGTTATGCAGATACGTCCCGTAGGTCTCGCTATCCCACACCATCCACCCCAGCGCATAAGGCACGCGGCGTGGTTTGCTCACAAGTGGAATCTCAAACATGGCGATCCGGCTTCCTGCACTGACGAGATTCCCGCTCTCGAAAGCAATCGCAAATCGAACCAAATCGCCCGATGTCGAGACCAGTCCGCCACCCGGATACTTGATGCTCAGATCCGTATAGTCATCCTCTTCGATTTCGCCCGCATCATTTTTGCGATACAACTTACTTTGATTCGGGTCCTGCGCACCGTGCATCTCAAGCGAGGTCGACTGCATGCCGCTCGGTGTCCAGACAAATTCCTTCATGTACTCGCCGTAGGACATACCCGTCGCCGATTCAATCACCGCGCCCAAAATGGTATACCCGTAGGTCGTGTAGAGATACCGGTCTCCCGGCTCGAACGCGATTCGACGACCCTGAAACACTGCCAGCGCGTCCGCAAGCGTGTCATAGTGATCAAAAGGCCGATTCTCATCACCCCGATAATGCCGCACACCCGAGGTATGCGCCAGCAGATGACGAATACGAATCGTCCCCCGGTCACTCTCCGGATAATCCGGCAGGTAGGTCCGCAACGACGCGTCCAGGTCGATCTTCCCGGATTCGACAAGCTGCATGATGGCAACCGCGGTCATGGATTTCGTAATCGACGCGACCCGGTGTAGCATGGTCACCTCGGTCGGAATGGACTGCTCCCGATCGCGCATTCCAACGCCGCCCTCCCAGACGAGCTCAAAATCGATAGCCACCGCGGCGGTCACACCCGCGAGCGTATATTCTGCACGTTTCGCATCAAGTACAGCCTGCGCATCAAGCGCAATAGCGGATTCGGCGTGCGACGACACCACCGGGAGAAACACCATCAAGATGAAGAATGATTGAACACGAATAAGCATGACTTTCCTTCCGTTTATCCTTGGACACCCGGAAGTGGCGAATCGTTTGGATCACCAACAAAGCCACTTTGCGTCATCATACGTTTCTGGTATGATGGCGACTAAACCGAGCATCCGGGCCTTACTATGGACGAAACGTCGCAAAAATCAAAATCCGAAGAATACGACGGTGAACGCGACATGGACCGCTTCTGGACCGTGGCCACACGCCTGAAAAAAGAACCCGTTAAACAGCGCTGGTTCCTGCCATTGCTCCTCATCGTAATCGTGATCAGCATCCCCTGGTATCGTAGCAGCGGCGAAATCGGAAACATCGTCGGCGGACTACCCACCTGGGTATGGACCGGACTCATCTGTGCGCTCGGCGTCTCCATCATCACCGCGGTCGGCACACTCGCATTCTGGAAAGACGACGATGATGAATGATGCCGATAGCCCGATGAAAGACCTCGATCTGGGAATCGGCCCAATCGTTTTGCTCGTAATTTATCTCTTCGGCATGATCGGCCTCGGCTTACTCGGGCGCGCCAAACGCGAAGAAAAATCGCTCCGTGACTTCTATCTCGGCGGTTCCTCCTTCGGATTCTTCGTCTTGTTCCTCACCTTTTTCGCAACACAATATTCCGGCAACACCATGCTCGGATTCGCGGGGCGCAGTTATCGCGCCGGCGGCACCTACGTCGTCAGCATCCTCTTCATGGCACTCGCCATCTGCGTCTTGACCATCTACGGACCCCGCCTCTACCGACTCGCACGCACCTTCGGCTACATCACCCCCGCCGACTACATCTACCACCGCTTCGGCTCCCATAAACTTCGCGTCGTTTGCACACTCCTCTTCTGTTGGGGACTCGGAAACTACATTCTCGAGCAACTCGTCGCGATGGGCCACGCCGTAGACGGACTCTCCGGCGGAAAAATCCCTTTCATGGCTGGCGTGGTCTTGCTCGTTATCGTCATGCTCGTCTACGAATCCCTCGGCGGCATGCGCTCCGTCGCCTGGACCGATGCGGTACAAGGCGTCATCCTGCTTTTCGGATGTTCCGTGATTTTTTTCATTCTTGTTTCCAACGAAGGGGGATTGCCCGCCGCAGCCGAAGTCATCCAGGAGACCCATCCCGAGAAATTCGAAGTGCCCGATTCCGCAGGCATTCGAAACTGGATCAGCACCATCCTCTTGCTCGGATTCGGCGTATCTGTCTATCCTCACGCCATCCAGCGCGTCTTCTCCTCACGAAATCTGCGTACCCTGCAATGGTCCCTATCCGGCATGGCCTTCATGCCTTTCGTGACAACCTTCCTCGCCTTCCTCATCGGCATCACCGCCCTCAGCAAGTACGCCAACCTATCCACCCTGCAAAGCGATCAGGTCACCATCTACATGCTCGGCGAAATCATCAACATGAACGTGTTCACCTACTGGCTCGGCGTCATGGTCTTCGTCGCACTCGTCGCCGCCATCATGTCCACCTCAGACTCCGCCCTGCTCTCCATCCAGTCCATGATCACCAAAGACATCTACAAACCCTACATCAAACCCGACGCCACGCCCGAACACCTGCTCAAAGTCGGAAAAATATTCGGCTGGGGCATGATGGCCTTCCTCGTCACCATGGCCTGGGTGTCCATCAAAACCGAAAGCTCCATCTGGCTGCTCATCAAACTCAAACTCGAATTCATGGTGCAAATCGCCCCAGTCATGGTGCTCGGCGTCTACTGGAAACGACTGCCCGCCAACGCCGCCCTCGCCGGAGTCCTCGTCGGCACAACCATCACCCTGATATGCTGGGTCGGTGCCGCTGTCGGGTTCTGGGATGTTGCCCAACGCTCCCCCTGGAACATCTCCGCCGGAGTATGGGGCCTCGCCGCAAACTTCACCATCTGCGTCATCGGCACACTCACCGCAAAGAAGGACTAGGCTGTCAATTCTTCCAGCGGCCCATTCGAATCGCCAAAAGAATCCGCCTCGACACCCATATTATTCAGCATGGACAGATACAAATTGCACAAAGGCGTGTTTTTGGGTTTCGCGATGTGTTGGCCGGTCTTGAAGGCACCGCCACCCCCGCCAGCAAGAATCAGCGGCAGGTTATTCGGGTCATGGCGATTGCCATCCGAGATGCTGGACCCGAACATGATCATCGAGTTGTCCAGCAAGGTGCCTTCGCCTTCAGGAATCGCCCGCATTTTCTCTAACATGTACGCCAATTGCTCGATATGCCAACGCGTGATCTCTTGATACTGTTTCTGCTTCTCTTCTTTATTCTCATGATGAGACATGTCATGATGACCGCCCGACACACCATCAAGAAACGAGAAATTCCGGCCCGACACATCGTTCGCAAACATCAACGTCATCACCCGCGTCGAATCCGTCTGCATCGCCAACACCATCAGGTCCATCATGATCTTGATGTGTTCTTTGAAATCCCCGGGACGTTTCGCTGCGGGTGCCTCTGGAATATCTACTTCATGCTCCGGTTTCCATTCACGCGGATCCGGTTTCATTGAAAACTCGATCCGTTTCTCCACAGCCCGAACCGAATCCAGATACTCATCCAGCTTAATTTGGTCATCGCGCCCGACTTTCGCGCGAATCCGATGCGCATCGTCCAGGGCCATGTCGAGCAGACTCTGGAAATCCTCCTGCTGATGCCTGCGGATCTCACGACCATCCGCGTTCTTCGCGCCGAACAAACGGTCATACACAAATCGCGGATTGATCTCTCGCGCCACCGGCAACGTCGCCGAACGCCAGGAAATATACGAGCCGTAAAGCCGCGTGAAACCAACATTGCTGTCAATACCGGATATCACCGGCTCAATCGCAAGTTCCATTGAAGGCAATGGCGTCAAATGGCCACGGTGCTTGGCAACCAGCTGGTCCAGTGAAATACCGCCAGCGCTGATGTCCTTACCCGTCGTTTTCACCACGGGTTCACCGGTCAAAAAGTTACCAGTCTTCGCATAATGCCCATCACCGCGACGACTCGCCGCTTTGTCGAGACCCGAAAGTACATTGATGTCCGACTTAAAATCCTGCAACGGCGTCAGTGAATACGGCAATTCGAAATTCGTGCCGGACTCCTTAGGAATCCAAGCATCTTGCCACACACCGTTCGGAAAATAGATGCACGCCATACGCTTGGGAGGAGTCGCCGCCACTTTCGCCGCCGCACGTGCCGAAGCCGGGGCCATCGCGTCCAACATCGGCAACGCTAGCGCCGCGCCCATGCCGCGCAACATCGTTCTGCGGGAAATCTGCCAAGTCCTCGGTTTCATTCTATCGTCCTCAATCCGTATGCCCATTACTATATCGGTGTCGGAAGGGGTAACTCAACACAACCTCCGTAATCAACGCGGAAGGCTTATAATCATTCTCTTTCAACGCCGCCAAACCATCGTTCACAATGCAATCATCAAAACGTGTCAGCGATCGGCCCAGTCCATATCCCACCATCTTGCGGGACAGGTTTTTTGCGAAAGCATCCTTACGCTTGAAAATTATCGCCTTCAATTCCTGCGGACCGCTAAACGAGTCGCCGTTGGGCAAGGTGCCTGTCGCGTCCACCGGCAGATCGGCCTGCGTGACGCGCCAACGCCCGATCGGATCAAAATTCTCCAGTCCAAAGCCAATAGGATCCATGCGATCATGACAAGACGCGCACTCCGGATTCTCCCGATGCACCTCCAACTGCTGTCGAAAGGTCAAACCCTCAGGATGCTCGTTATCATCCTCCGGCAAGGTCGGCACATTCGGTGGCGGCGGCGGTACCCCTTCACCCAACAGCTGCTCAAGCACCCACTTGCCACGCAACACCGGACTCGTCCGCAAGGGATGCGACGTCATCGTCAACACAGCCGCCGTACCCAACATGCCCCCGCGATTGGGATCGTCAAACGAGACCAACCGAAGTTCGTCGCCCTTTATCCCCTCGACTCCGTAAATTTCCGCAAGCGGTTCATTCATATATGTGTAATCCGAATCAATCAACTCCAACAGACTGCGATCTTCCCGAACGATTCGCGTAAACAGCAGAATCGCCTCCTGACGCATCGCCTCGGCCAGCGCTTCGGTGTACTGAGGAAAACGATTCTCGTCCGGTTTCGTAATCACACCCAACTGCGTGATGCCCAGCCACTGCGCCGCAAACCGTTCGCCCAGACCAATCGCCTTGGGATCTTTTAACATGCGTTTCACCTGAGCACGAAGCACATCATCATGCTGCAACAACCCGTCCCGCGCAAGCGTTAACAATTCTTCGTCCGGCATCGATGCCCACAAAAAATACGACAACCGCGACGCGAGTTGATAATCGCCCAGCGGATAATCGCCAATCTTCTCCGGTTCCGGTTCGGTTAGAAACAGAAAATTCGGCGATATCAAAACCGCCTTGTACGCCAACTTCAAACCTTCGCGAATCCCATCCCCCCGATCAAACGCGCGATCAAACATCGTCATCAAACGATCCACTTCGTCATCGTCCAAAGGCCGACGCCATGCCCGAGCGGCAAAATCCTGAACCGCATCACGCGCGACCGCATACGCCCGATCATGCTGCTGCGGTTTATGCGGAATTAATGATGAATACTTCTGACTGCGCGTTCGACGTTCTGCAACGACCACCGATGCACGAAGGTTGCTGTTTCGATATTGACTCTTCGTTTCAGACAGACGCGGAACCGCCGTCTCCACCGCAATGTCCGCCGCCTCAAGATATTTCTCCACCTGAATCGCCGACAAAAACAGCGCGCTACCGTTATTGTCAAAACCCTCGCCACCGGAACCATCCGCCGGGAACAATTGCGTGACCTTCAAATCGATTCCAAGCAAATCGTTCAAGGTATTTTCATATTCCGCGCGATTCAAGCGCCGACTCATCACATACCCGGGATACCAACTCACCGATTGTTCGCTCGCGATGTTGTCGCAGTTGGAATTATCGATCTCCAGCTTCTCGATCCACTTCGAAAGCAGCTCGCGTTCCTCATCCGTCGGCTGCACATCCTCTTTTTTCGGAGGCATTTCCTTATTCTTGATCCGCAACGCCATGCGATCCCAAATACCAATGGATTCAATGACCATCTCAGTCGTCTCGAATCGCTCAATGTTGAGCTCTCCCTCCTTCGTGATCCCGTCATGGCAATCCATGCAATAAACCTCGACCAGCGGCAGAATATCTTTCTCATAGGTGAGCGTCGAAATATCGACCTCTTCAGAAATGGACACGACGGTACACATCAACAGAACTAAACAAAGGGTCGTGCTGTAGAATTTCGTCTTCGCCATCTATTAACGGTCCGTCAGGTCAATTGCGCTTCACTGTTCTCTAGTATACCATCCGAATCAGCTGTGATCAGCCGCAACACATCCAACGCGAATCGTACCGGATGATCAGACGCCTCCAACTCGACCGAGATCGCCGGGTCAGGATTGATAGTCAACTGCATGCGCGCACCATACCGTGTCTTCAGTTGATCCAGAATCGCCTGAGTGATTCCGTGTTTCTTGGGAAAGACGACCCAGAACGCTCCCTTCGATACATAAAGCTTCGTCGCCCCGGCAAGACTCCCAAAAACACGCGCGCGCATAATTTCGAGTAGTTGCCGAACCGCTTCCGGCATTTCCCCGAATCGATCCTTCAATTCATCGGCCATGTCGTCAATTTCATCTTCAGTCTTCAGATTGGTGATCCGTTTGTAGAGCGTAATCTTCTGCGATTCCAGCTCAATATACGCATCCGGAATCGAAGCATCCGCAGTCACGTCAAACTGCGGCAGATACACCACCCGACCCGGTTCCCCTTTGAGTTCCGCGACCGTCTCCGCGATAAGCTGATTGTACGTTTCATACCCGACCGACTGGATATTCCCGCTCTGCTCGCCCCCCAGAATGTTCCCGCAACCGCGAATTTCCAGGTCACGCATCGCGATACGAAATCCCGAACCGAGTGTACTGAATTCTTCGAGCGCCTTCAGCCGCTGTTGCGCCTCCTCGGTCAACGCGCGATCACCCGGTATCAGCAAATACGCAAAAGCCCGATGTTTATACCGCCCCACCCGCCCGCGAATCTGATACAACTCTGCCAATCCGAATGTATCCGCGCGATCCACGATAATCGTGTTCGCATTCGGAATATCCAGCCCTGACCCGATAATCGTTGTACACACCAACACATCAAATTCATGGCGCACAAACGCAGCCATCACGTCTTCCAGCTCGCTCTCTTTCATCTGGCCGTGCCCGATACGTACCCGCGCCTTCGGCACAAGCTTCTTGATCATGGCCGCAACCCTGTCAATACTCGCGACACGATTGTGCAGATAAAACGTCTGCCCTTCCCGACCCATCTCACGGGTAATCGCTTCACTGATAAGCTGCTCGTCAAACACTTCGATACACGTGTGAATTGGCAGGCGATCATTCGGCGCGGTATTGATCACGCTCATGTCGCGCAGACCCGACATCGATAAATGAAGTGTGCGCGGAATCGGCGTCGCCGTCAGCGTCAACACATCCAC
>JAYGCN010000021.1:0-10704 GCA_046583315.1 Candidatus Hydrogenedentota bacterium | reverse complement strand
CGAGGCCGAATGATCGTAAATATGTATTTAAGTATAAACTACTAAAATACTATCAGGGTTTACGTAAATTATCAATAGCTGTATAGTTCGACTCTTTACGCTTAATAATATGAAGTTATCAAGAGAAACCCTATTGTTTCGCGTGGAAGGTTTGCGTTACGTATGCATCAATGTGGCCGGTATATAGACGGGTTTCGGGGCCCAGTGGGGTCTTGAACCCTACAGACAAACGCGAGTTTGTCTGATAGACTGTTGGATGCAGAAATGTTGAACGGATATTGTCGCAGGAGGGTATGCCTATGAAGACGGTTCGTGAAATCATCGGAGATCGGGAGGCTTACCTGGTCAGTCCCGAAATGACGGTACAGGAAGTGGTGTCGTACCTGTGTGAACGCAAGATTGGTGCGGTGGCGGTGTGCAGTTCGCGACGTCAGGTTGTGGGTGTGTTCTCGGAGCGTGATCTGTTGCGCCGGGTGGTGGATGACGATCGTGACCCGCGAACGACGCTGGTGAGCGAGGTGATGAGTGAGGATGTGGTGCATGTGGGCATTGATGAACCGCATGGGGTCGCGCGGAACATGATGCTGGGTCGCAACTTTCGCCACCTGGTCGTTCTGAATTCCGATGATATGTATCAGGGTTTTGTGTCGATGCGCGAACTGTTGGATGTCGACCTGGAAGAATCGCGTGAACTGATTCATAAATTGAACGACGATTACTACGAGGAACAATTCAAGCCGGATCCGCGATAGGGTGACGCTTAGTCGTCGGTCTGCCGAATGGGTCCGCCGGATTCGGGCGTGATGACGACACCGGGTAGCGCGTAGGTGGGTTTGCCGCCAGCGACGACGAGTTGGCCGTTGACGAAGACGAATTCGACGCCGGATGCGTATTGGTGGGGCGAGAAATAGGTGGCCCTGTCTTGAAGAGCATCGAGGTCAAGAATGGCGATATCGGCTTTGTTGCCTTCACGTAGAATACCGCGATCACGAAAGCCCATGATGGATGCGGGCAGGCCGGTCATGGAGTGGATGGCTGCCTCCAAGGAGATTAGATTTTTATCCAATGCGAATTTTCGAATTTTGCGTGGAAAGGTTCCGTAGTAGCGTGCGTGGATGAGTCCGTCTTCGCGAAGGGCGATACCGGCGTCGGAAGCGGTGGCCACCCAGGGTTGTTTTACGAATCGCTCGACGTCTTCGATGTCCATGGAGAATCCGCGTACGACGGCGCCGCCAAAGCGCTCGGTGTAGCCCTCGATCTGCATCAGGTAGACCATCTGAACGGGGTCGACGTCTTTATCGTAGGCAATCTGGGCCAGGCTCTTTCCGACGAAACTTCTGTCGGGGTGGCGCATGATGAGTATTCGGTTGGCACCGCCACGGCGTGCGATGGCGTGTTTGATGTCGCGTTTCAGTTTTTCGAAGCGCGGCGGATCTTTCATCACGTCGAGCAGGGCCTGCTCGAAATCCATGACTTCGCCTTCGTATTCATCGAGCACCCATTTGGGGATGAGCACGATTGAACCGTCGCTGCCGGAGCTGGTGTAGGGATATTGATCGGCATAGATGTTGACGCCGCGATCACGTGCGGCGTTGATGGCATCAATGATCGGTTGGCTGTTGCCCCAGAACTCGGTGCCGCGCGCCTTGATGTGTGTGGCGACGACGGTGGCACCGGTGGATTCGCCCACTTGGATAACTTCGTTGACCGAGTCGAGCATGGTCGGGTGATCGGAGTCGTGCTGGCTGGGTACGACCCACATGGGGTCAACACCGGAGCTGCGCTCGTGAACGATGTAGACGCCACTGTAGGGTACGATTTCTTTGACGAGACTGATGAGTTCTTCGGTGGTGCTCCAGATGCCGGGTTCGTATTCGAGGCCAGCGGTCATGCCGTAGGCACCGGCATCGAGACCTTTTCGAAGCTGTGCCGTCATCCGGTCAATCTCTTCGGGGGTCGCTTCGCGGGCTTTGTCGAATCCTCTGAGTGCGCTGCGCCGAATGGTGTTGTGGCCGACCATGAGCACGGTGTTGATGCCCATGCCGCGTTCGTTGAGTTGGCTGCGTTGGCGTGCGATGTCTTGCGGACTTCGACCGTCCTGATTGACGACGGCGGTGGTGATGCCCTGGGTCACGAGATTGGGGGCCGCGCGGCGTTTCGGGTTTCGGGATCGCAGGCCGGTATGGTCGTCGGGGCCGTCGGCGTGGCTGTGCAGATCGATGAAACCGGGCACGATGAGCAGGCCATTTACGTCAATGCGGGCATCGGTGCTCGCTTCACTGAGATCGCCAATGGTGATGATGGTGTCGCCGACTAAGCCGACATCGGCCTCGTACGCAGCCTCGCCGGTGCCGTCCAGAATCGTGCCGCCGGAGAGCACGATGTCGTAGCGTTCCGGGTTTTCTGAGAAGGAGGGTGTCGCAGCAAGACATACGACCGCCAGTGCGCAAATATACCTTCGCACGCCGCGGTGTCGGTCCATGGGCAACTCCCTGATTGACTCGGATTAAAACGGTTTAGTCGAGTGAAAACTCAACGGTTCCTGAGGTGACTTTGCACTGACAGGTCAGACGCTGGCCTTCGGGCAGATCGAAATCATCTTCTTTATCATTCTTGGCAGAAAGATTTTCGCCACCGGTGACGATGGTTGACATGCAGGTACCGCAGAGTCCGTCTTGACAGCCGAAGGGTAGTCCCATATCTTCACAGGCTTCTATGACGCTGACGCCGTCTTCTACTTTGCGTTCTTCACCTTCAAATTTCAGTATTGCCATTTCTTAATAACTCCATATTTCATAATATCGTTACACTTAACGGTCAATAGTTTACCGCGAAAAGCCCAGAAAAGACAACTTACCTTTTTCTTGATAGAAAAAGGTAAGACCAAAAAGAACCGACAGATGCTTCGCATCTTCTTGGGAATATCGTGATTTTTGCGGATTCCAACATAGCGTCCGGCAGGACTTATTGGCGGAGTCTGGGATCCATGGCGTCGCGGAAGCCTTCGCCTACGATGTTGAAGGCGGTGACGGTGATGAAGATGGCGGCGCCGGGGAACACGACGAGCCACCAGGCGAAATCGACGTAGGATTTGGATTGGGAGAGGATTTCGCCCCAGCTGGCTGTGGGAGGACGTACCCCGAGCCCAAGGAAGCTGAGTGAGGTCTCGATGAGGATGGCTCCGGCGATGCCGAAGGTGGCGTTGACGAGGATGGGTGCCATGGCGTTGGGCAGGATGTGTCGAAACATGATGCGTGTGTCGGTGAGTCCGGTAGCGCGTGCAGCAGTGGTAAAATCGCTGTCGCGCAGTTTTAGGTATTCGCCGCGCACGAGTCGGGCTACGCTTGGGGATCCGATGATGCCGATTACGGCCATGATGATCCAGATGCTGCGGCCGAGGTAGGCGATGAGTGCGAGGATGAGGATGAGGCTTGGGAAACAGAGCATGATTTCGATGATGCGCAGGATGACGGTATCGACCATTCCGCCGTAGAATCCGGCGGCGGCCCCCATAATGATACCGAGGAAAATGGAGATGCCGACGGCGATGAATCCGACGGACATGGAGATTTGCGTGCCCCAGATGAGGCGGCTGAGGATGTCGCGGCCGCGGTCGTCGGTGCCGAGCAGATGGTCTGAACTGGGCGGCATGAGCCGGTTGCGCAGATCGGAGCGTTCGGGGGCGTAGGGGATCAAGGCGTAAATGGCGGTTTCGCCTTCACCGGGTCGCCAGCGGTCGAATTGCACACTGACGAGGTCTTTGTATTTGAAAACGTTGGGGAAGAGGTAGGTGGTGTCGTCTTTGACGAGGTAGATGGGTTTTTCGCCTGCGAGGAAGGGTGCAAAAATGGCGACGAAACCCAGGAGAAATAGAACCATCAAGCCAATGATTGCCATCTTGTTGCGCTTGAATTGGCGATAAACAATGGCCCAGTAGCTTTGGCTGATTGTCTGTTCTTTTTTGAGTGTATTCGGCTTGGTCATTCGAATTTAATCCTGGGATCGGTGACGGCATAGAGGATGTCGGAGATAATCAGGCCGATGAGGGTCATGATGGAGGTGATGGCGAATACGCCCATGACGACGGGGTAGTCGCGCCCGAGGATGGATTCGTAGAAGAGACGGCCCATGCCGGGAATACTGAAGATGCTTTCGATGATGACGCTGCCGCCGATCATGGAGGGGATGAGGGTGCCGAGCAGCGTGATGAGTGGGATGAGGGAGTTGCGCAGCGCGTATTTGTAGATGACGACTTTCTCTGAGAATCCGTAGGCGCGTGAGGTGCGGATGTAGTCTTGGCGGACGACTTCGATGAGGCCCGCGCGTGCGTAACGGGAGATGGTTGCGAAGCCGCCGTAGGTCAGGCAGAAGACGGGCAGGCAGAAATGCCACATGCGGTCCCAGAACCATTGCCAGAAGGGCCAGTCTCGTGAACCGGCGGTGCCGAAGCCGTAGATGGGAAACCATCGAAAGTGCAGGACGTGTTCGAGCATCCATTGGGTGGCGCGCCAGTCAACGATGCCGATGGTGGTGAAGCCATTGACGCACAGGGTGTGCAACGTGGCTGAACCACCACCGCCGCCGAGAAAGTACATGAGCAGCATGGCGACCCAGAAACTGGGCAGGCTGTAGAGGATAAAGAGGAAGAGGGTGATGGTGTTGTCGGATCGGGTGTGTTGGTGGGTGGCGGAGTAAGTGCCGACGGGAATGGATATGAGGTAGATGAGCAATAGTGAGATGACGTTGAGCTGAATGGTGATGGGCAGGGCTTCACCGATGCGGGTGAGTACGGGCCGTCCGTCTTTGAAGGAGTCCCCGAAATCGAGGGTGACCAGATCGCCCATCCATTTTATGTAGCGTATGTGGATGGGTTTGTCGAAACCGTACATTTTCATGGTCTGATCGATGATGTCTTGGGGAATAGAGCCGGTACCCATGGCGCCTTCCATGGCATTGAGCTTCATCATGGCGGGGTTGCCGGGGGAGAGCTGGACCATGAGGAACGTGATGATGCTGATCCCGATAAAGGTCGGGATAATCAGGAGTATACGTCTGGTCAGGTAGGCTTTCACGGGCGAAAGTATATCAATTGGATGTGGTCGAGGGGTACTTTTGCTGATCTTTTGGAACCCACCAATCCGTTACAACGAATCCACCTTTTTTGTTGACGACACCGTGGAATCGTTTGTCGATGGCGATCAGGCCGGGTCGGGCGTAGAGAAAAAGATACGGTTGCTCGTCGTGCAGGATTTCGTGGTAGCGATGATACATCGTGTTGCGTTTCTCCTGGTCGAATTCCAGTCGGGCATCATCGAGAATCTGGTCGACCTCATCGTTTTCGAGACCGGGATGGTTGGAGCCTTTTTCCGATTGGGAAGAATGGAACAGTTGGTAGGGGTCGGGACCGACATCGAGCAACCATGCGAGCATGCAGGCATCAAAGGTACGTTCTTGTACGCGTTCCTGGAATGTTGCCCATTCGAGTGGATCGAGAACGACGTTGATGCCCGCGCGTTTGAGTTCTTCCTGGTAGACGGTGCTGAGGCGTTCGTATTCCTGCACGCCGGATGTGAAACTGAGTTCGAATTGGAGTTTTATGCCGTTTTTGTCGCGGATTCCGTCTTGATCGGTGTCTATCCAGCCTGCTTCGTCGAGTAATTTTCCCGCACCTTCCGGATCGAAGGGCCAGGGCTGGACATCTTTGTTGTATTCGGGTGCGAGATGGTAAATATCGCCTGTGACGAGGGTCCCGAGTCCTCCCCAGACTTGGTCGATGACAAGTTGTCTGTCGAAGAGCATGCAGAGTGCTTGACGGACCCGTTTATCGGAGAACTGCGGTTTACGCATGTTCCAGCCGATGTAGTTGAGTCGACTGACGAATCCGGGGATGGGCGAACCGGGCGTGAAGCGATTGAACTTGGCGTTGAACTCGGGCGTCGAGCCTTTGCGCAACCAATCGTCGGGTTTGACCCGGTACATGTCCGTGTCGCCGCGTTGCAATGCCTGGAACGCCGCGTTGTCGTCGGTTATGATTTTCCAGATGAACTTTTCGATGGGTTGTCTGGGTCCCCAGTAGTTTTCATTGCGGGTGAGTACAATTTGTTGGCCAGTGTCCCAGCGTTCAAACTTATAGGGGCCTGAACCGACGGGTGCACGATTGGCGGGATGGTTCTGAAGCGGTCCCTTGCCGTAGATGTGTTTGGGAAGAATCTGGATTTCGGTGCCGAGCGAAATGATGTGGCGGAAGTAGGGCTTTTTCATTCGGAATTGAACCGTGTGATCGTCAATGGCATTGACAGACTCGATGTCTTGCATGTAATTTCGAAGTGCGGCTGTGTCATTTTCGGGATTCATGAGGAGTTCCCAGGAAAACTTGACGTCCTCAGCGGTGACGGGCACGCCGTCGGAGAATTGGGCGTTCTCATGCATTTTGAAGGTGTAGGTGAGATGGTCGTCGGAGGTTTCCCATTCATAGGCCAGGCGCCCTTTCATGCCCAGGGTATCGCGATCAATCTCGAGCAAGGTGTCGTAAATGAAGGAGCAAATGAAGCGGGATGTGGCATCGGCAGAATCGAGGACGGTATTCAATACACCCGGTTCGGCGTCGAGGCTTATGATCATGTGGTCGCCGATGTCGCGTTGTTCGATGGGCACTATCTCGGTTGCGGGGTTGATGGTGGGGTCGCTGGCCATGGCATCGAGTGCTGTGGAGGGGTCATCCTTTGAGGGCGAGGGCGGCGGACTGCTGCATCCGGCAAGTATTGCGACTGCGATGAGTGCGAATCCGAAATGGTATGATCTCATGATGCGTGATTCCTATGGGTATTTCTGTTGGTGTGCGGGTACCCACCAGTCGAGGGGGTTAAAGCCGCCAGTATGTTCGATGGTGCCGTGGATTCGTTTGTCGAAGGCTTGCAAGCCGGGGCGTGCATAGAGGAAGAGGTAGGGTTGTTCGCCGTAGATAATGGCTTGTGCTTCCTTGTACAACACGATACGTTTCTCGCGGTCAAACTCGAGCCGAATGTTTTCGAGAATTTTGTCGAGTTCCGCGTTTTGAAGTCCCGAGTAATTTACTCCCGATTCCGCCTGAGAGGAATGCCACAAGGGGTAGGGATCGGCCATGATGGGAGTGAGCCATGCGAGCATGCAGGCATCAAAGTTTCGATTG
Organism: Candidatus Hydrogenedentota bacterium; assembly: GCA_046583315.1. Taxonomy (GTDB): domain Bacteria; phylum Hydrogenedentota; class Hydrogenedentia; order Hydrogenedentales; genus DTSJ01. The sequence continues at coordinate 3,536 of JAYGCN010000021.1, read as the reverse complement.
TGAACCCGTTCTGAAAAAGTCGCCCATTCCAAAGGCCCAAGGCGCATGTCGATGCCTGCACGTTTAAGCTCTTCTTGGTAAACGGTGCCGAGGCGTTCGTATTCCGCCACGCTGGCGGCGAAACCAAGCTCGAATTCGAATTTGATGCCGTCTTTGTCACGGATTCCGTCGCCGTCGGTATCTATCCATCCGGCTTCGTCGAGCAGCTTTGCTGCCGCTTCGGGATCGAAAGGTAGGGGCAGGACGGTGCGGTCGTATTCTGGAGCTTTATGGTAGATGCCGCCCGTAATCCTGGTGCCGAGCCCACCCCAGACGGTGTCTATGATAAGTTGTGTATCGAAAAGCATGGCGAGTGCCTGGCGCACGCGTTTGTCTTGAAACTGCGGCTTGCGCATGTTCCAGCCGACGTAATTGTAGCGACTGAAGAGCCCCGGGATGGGGGAATCGGGTGTGTATTTATTGAATTTTTTCTCGAAGGCATCGGTGGATGCTTTGCGATTCCAATCGTCCGGTGGAATGTCATTCATGTCGACATCGCCGCGTTCAAGTGCCTGGAAGGCCGCGTTATCGTCCGTAATAATTTTCCAGATGCGCTTCTTCAACGGTTGTTTCTCGCCCCAATAGTTCTCATTTCGCGTGATCACGATTTGTTGACCGGTGTCCCATTTCTCGAAGAGATAAGGCCCCGAACCGATCGGTGATCGATTGCGTTCGTGATGGTTGAAGTCGCCTTTTTCGTAAATGTGTTTCGGGTAAATCTCACCGAGTGCGAGAATCAGCAGGTGGCGAAAAAAGGGTTTCTTCATTTTGTACTGAATGGTGTAGTCGTCGAGGACGGTCACCGTGTCGATGTCTTCGAGGGAGGCTTTGCGTTGAAAGGCTTCGACTTCGGGTTTCATCGTAATGTCAAAGGTGAACTTTATATCGTGCGCGGTCAATGGGACGCCGTCGGAGAAGGTGACGTCATCGCGCAGTTGGAAGGTGTAGGTCAGGTGATCGTCGGAGATCTCCCATGATTTTGCGATGAAGGGTTCCCATTCGAGGGTGTCGTCGTTGACCATCATCAAGGGTTCGAAGATAAACCCGTTGGCGATATAGGATGCCCCGGCATCGGCCGTGTCGAGCAGAATATTCAGGTGGGGGGGTTCTGCACGCAATCGGAGCACCAGAGTGTCACCCATATCGCGGTCTTCGATGGGTACGATTTCCTGCGGCACATTTTGGTAGGTCTGGGTCGATCCTGCAGAGCCGTCAGTGATGATTTCGGCGCTGGTGGATGCGATGTCACCGCCGGAACCGGATGGGGCTGTGTCGGAGACGTTGGAGGGGGGTGGGGAACCGCAGCCTGTGAGGACAGCCGTGATTGCGAGAGCGATTGGGAGAAACGGTTTCATTATGGACTCCAGGGTTTGTCGTGGCCTGTGATGAATATGGATTTGGATCGATACTCTAGAGTACCCATTTTACGGGGGGGTGCGCAATGCCTCAATCCCGGTGGTAGGGGTGGCCGGTGCTGATGGACCAGGCGCGGTAGATTTGTTCGGTGAGCATGACACGGACGAGTTTGTGGGGCCAGGTGAGGGTGCCGAATCCGAGGATGAGATGGGCCTTTTTGCGGACGGATTCGTCGAGACCATCCGCGCCCCCGATGATGAACACGACTGTGCTGAGGCCTTCTACGCCCCAGTTGTCGATTTTCTTGGCGAAGTCGCGTGAGGAGAGGGCTTTTCCGCGTTCGTCGAGCGCGACGATGGCGGCACTGGTTGGAATGGCGGCGAGTAATTTCTCGGCTTCTTGTTTCTTTCGGAGGTCGGCGGTTTTGGCGGGTTTCTTGATGTCGAATTCGGTGATTTCGCAGGGCCAGGCAGGCGGCGGATGTATTCGTCGACGAGGTCTTGTTCGGGACCGCGTCCGAGGGTGCCGATGGCGAGTATCTTGATTCGCACGGCGTGTCCTTAGTCGTTTTCGGCTTTCGTGATGGCGGCGTTGAAGAGTTCGACCATCTGGCTGAGTTTTTCGCTGGATACGACAAGCGGCGGCCAGAGGTACAACACTTCGCCGAGGGGTCGCACGAAGAGTCCCATCTCCATCGCGTACTCGGCGACGCGTCGTGCGAAGGCTCCTCCTCCGGCGTCGCTGGTGAAGCTGCACATGGCGATGGTGCCGAGGGTCTGTTGATAGTCGACACTGCTGAATTTGTTGAGGGCCTCGAAACTTGTTCTCAAAAATGCGGCTGCGGGTTTCGCTTTGTTGACGATGTCGTCGCTGGTGAAAATGTCGATGGCGGCGAGGGCGGCGGCGGAGGTGATCGGGTTACCGCAGTAGGTGTGGCCATCGTAGAAGGTGCGGTCCTGGGTGGCATCGCTGCGAAATGTGTCAAAGACTTTGTCGTTGGCGATGGCGACGCTCATGGGCAGGTATCCGGCGGTGAGCGCTTTGCCGAGACAGAGGATGTCGGGGATGATGCCGGCAGTCTCACATGCGAAGAGGTCGCCGCAGCGTCCAAAACCAACGGCGATTTCGTCGGCGATGAGGATGAGGTCAAACTCGTCACAGAGCGCGCGGACCTGGCGCAGGTATTCGGGGTGATGGATGCGGATTCCTGCGGCTCCTTGGCATAGGGGCTCGAGGATTACCGCGGCAATCTCGCGATGATGCTCGCGCACGAGGGCATCCATCGATTTGAAGGCTTCGAGCGCGTAGGCTTTGTCGAGATCATCGTCGGTATTGCCTCTACGGTGCGGCATGTCGGCCACGAAGGAGCGTATGACCGCGTCTTCGAAGTATTGATGGAAGGTCGGGACGAATCCGACGCCAACTGCGCCGAGGGTGTCGCCGTGATAGCCTTCTTCGATGGAAACGAATCGCGTTTTGCCTTTTTCGCCTATGTTGGCCCAGTATTGGATGGCCATTTTCATGGCGGCTTCGGTGACGCTGGCTCCGTCGGCGGCAAAATAGCAGTGATCGAGGTTGCCGGGGGTGAGTTCGGCCAATCGCGCGGCGAGACGGATTGCCATGGGATGAGAAAGATTGCCGAGAATGGAGTGTTGCAGAATTCCTGCCTGTTCTTTGATGGCGTCGACGACTTGCGGGTTGCTGTGACCGAGCGCGGTCGCCCACCAGGAGGAGATGCCGTCGAGCACCTGGCGTCCGTCGGTGGTGTAGAGATGCACGCCTTCGGCACTGTCGAAACAGGTGCCGGGGCCTTTTTCGTAGACGTTGATGTCTGTATAGGGATGCCAGAGGTGTTTTACGTCCAGCGCGAAGAGGTCTTCGTGTGTGGTGGCCATGGGTGGGTCTCCTACGGGTCGGAGGGGTAGTTTATCAGAGGGACGGTCGGATTTGGAATGGAAAGTGGTCTGATTTTTAACGCAAAGATGCAAAGGCGCAAGGGGTTGCTTGATTTACGCGCCGTATTCGAGTGATTGTTGGTGATTGGTTTGAGGGGTGATTGGGATTCCACTGTCTCGGCTCCGCGGGAGCGTCGCCGTCCCATACAATTACGAGAATAATCGTGGTAAGGTCGGGAAACAATC
>JAYGCN010000340.1:0-2553 GCA_046583315.1 Candidatus Hydrogenedentota bacterium | reverse complement strand
CGCCCGACGACATTTTTAACACCCTCACTAAACGCAGAACTAAGCCCGTTACGCCAGGAAACGACAGATATCGCATCGTCGTAGCGCTAGTCTTTTTTCTTCGGCGGTGCCAGCATTTCCAGAATCATGTTCTGTTTCGGTCGGGTATACACGGTCTGAATTCCGCGGCTGTAGTTCATTCCGATCACGGACGTATGCGTTTCGTTCGGAAACAGGTGCGTCGTCAACTCCAAGCCGCTCAGTTTTGCCTCCCGCAACAAGTCCTCCAACCGAAACAGATTGGTCACCATCGCTGATTCAGACGCCTCGGCACCGCCAACTTCTTCGAGTGCTCCGACAGCCATGAACACCTTGGCATTCAGGCTCTCATGGGACCTTACGAATGCTTCGGCATCCTTCATAATCGCTCTATCCTCCCACCAAATAGACGGACTCCCGATGATGTAGCGGTCAAACGTGTCAGGCGCATTAAACAAAACATACAAGCCGAACAGGCCGCCCAGAGAGTCCCCCCAATACCCGCGGTCCTTCGGCATCGTCGGATAGTTCTCATCGATAAAAGGCTGCAGCTCCTCACGAATGAACTTAAGAAAATCCTCAGCTCCCCCCGACTTCTTTTTCAACTTCAAATTCGGCGCGTCCTTAAAAAAAGTAGAAAGCCCCGGAATGCCCGAAGCGCCCTCCGTTTGCGTCAGATCCCGCGTACGAATCTCCAACGAATGCACGGGACTCTCCATCTTGTATCCAATACCCACCGTGATAAACCGCGGCACATCACCGCCCAACTGCATGATCTGCGTGGTATCCCGGAACGCCATTCCTCCGTAACTGTCCGTCAAGTAAAGCACCGGAAATCGTTCGGAACCATCTGCCCGACTCCAAGGCACCTGCACGTAGATCTCAAAAGTCTGATCCACAAACTTCGATTCGATCAAATGCGTCTTCATCTCGTGAGTACCGAGTTGTCCACCCTGCGCCGATGCAACTGAGCAGGCTATAAGCACACAGCCAATCGCCCAAAACGGTATCCCCTGAATTTGTGAATACGACATATGGAAATCCTCCTCTGTACAACACATCTAATACCGTAGCCCACGTTCTGCGTATGGCTACGAGGCAATGGTACACAACTCCGGACATCGGGGCAAGCGGTATGCGGCTGAGGCCTAGCGGGGGCAGGATTCGAACCTGCGACCCCCTGGGTGTAAACCGTTTTCTTCTCTCAGGTTCGAGGGGGGTCGATCTGTGAGAGAGAAGAAGTGTTTTCGATTTAGTGGGTGGGCTACCGAGTGATGGACATGTAGCCCGAACCTGCGGCACGTTTAGAGGGGCGGGACCACCATCGGTTCACGAAGGTATTATAGGCCGATACTGTCCCAACCTTTTGGGGTACGAGGGTCTTCATCCAAGTTGCCCATTTTGACGTAGGCAACATCGATGCTGAGGGTGTCTCGGAACCAGGTGGTGACGGTCACGACATCGGGGGGGATGTGGCCGGTACGGGGTTTGTGTTCCTGCGCGATGATCCGGAAACTGAGGAATGGCGGGAGTAGCTTGTCGTTTTCGCGGTCAAGAATCACTATTACGAACCAGACCCAGAAGACCGGATAATTTTCTTTTTTGAAGACGGTCTCTTCGTGACGGCGAATTCCTCGAATGACGACGGGTCTCACTTCGAGTTGCATCGTTTTCAATAAGGCGGCAGGATATTTTTCCTTATGGTTAGACCATTTGCGTCCGGTAATGACGAACTCACTCCCTTCAATCGAGAAGGTCGTCCGTTTTCGAAAACCTACCAGATAGGACAGGATGCCTATCAGCATGAAAAAGCCGCCGAGCGCGTAAAAGAAATACAGGGCCAGCGATAGCTCCTCCACTTTGGTCGGGTCCGGTGCGAAAAAATGAAAAAATACAGCGAAGGCAACCCAAGGAACGCCAATCAACCACCACAAGAACATTCCCGACAACCCCTGCGAAAAAACGCGTGTCGGCAGAAACGATATGGTTCCGTCGGGATTGCGAGTACCCGCCTGCCCTATCAGATCGTGCTGTCTGGTTACTTTCCATTCTAGCATGTCATTCCGCCGTTCCGCCTCTAAAACGAGACGTTGATTTCTACTATCGGTTTATTACCCGGTATTATCTTCGCCTCCGCACACGAATATCCATTCTCCGTCACCAACTTCTCCGCTTGCGGATAATTATCTATTCAGAAGCAAATCGTTTTCTAGGCATAATGCTCTCCTTATCTGAGTCCCAATTTGCGACCTTTTACAATAGCAAAAAGTGGACTCGGTTAGAGGGTTAGGACCACATCTCTATTCAGACTTATTGAATTCTTTCACCGCCCCGATGACGAACACGGCAAGTCCGACGAATATGATCGGCGGACCCAACAACAAGAATCCGATTCCGCTTAGTACTGTTCCGGTCTGGGCTGAGACGTTGTCCCATACTACGAGCTCCGCGCTATCCAATTTTGCTCGGTACTCGGTATCTTGTTTAACCAATACTTCAATCCGAATTTGTCCAGGCGGAACCACTTCAAACTGG
>JAYGCN010000284.1:0-8542 GCA_046583315.1 Candidatus Hydrogenedentota bacterium | reverse complement strand
AACTCGCGGTCGTCTTCGTGAAGAAGAAGATCGCGATGATTATAAAGGCGTACCAACTGCCTTTGATGGCGAAAAATGAATTGTCCCAGATTCGTTGAAGTTTCGTTGAGGCTCCCAGCAGGTGGGAGGTGAAGCCAATGGCCAAAGCGATCAACACGTCGGGTGTCACGAGATAAAAGGGCCGTTCAAAATTGGTGAAACCGGAGAGTACCGTTGTAATGGTCTCTATATTCTGAGCGCGGAAGAAAATCCACGCCAAACACACGAGATGAAAGGTGAGAAATATTGAGAGGTATCGATTCACCTTAAAGAGTTCCCGATCACGAAACAACACCCGATGAATGCCCAACCAAAAACCATGAAATGCGCCCCACATGACGAAATTCCAGGCCGCACCATGCCACAATCCGCCGAGCAGCATCGTAATAAAGAGATTCCGATTCGTCTTGAATTTCGTAGCACGTGACCCGCCCAGGGAGATATAGAGATAATCTCTGAGCCAGGTAGACAAGCTGATGTGCCAGCGTTGCCAGAAGTCCGAAGGCCCCGCGGCTAAGTAGGGCAGATTGAAATTACAGGGCACGCGGAATCCAAGAATGCGCGCGGTTCCTATCGCAATATCGCTGTATCCGCTGAAATCGAAATAAATCTGGAAGGCATAGGCATAGATGGCCAGCACATGGTTCCCACTTCCGAATTGTTCCGGGGCGGCATACACGACATCGACATACACAGCCAGCGTATCCGCCAACACGACTTTCTTGAAGAACCCGCGGAACATCTGATCCATGCCGAGCAAGATATCCTCGGACGAAGCACTGTGCTCTTCGGTGAGTTGCGGCAAAAATTCACGACTCCGGATGATGGGACCCGCGACCAGTTGCGGGAAAAAGGACACATATACGGCGAAATCAAGGAACGAGGTTGCGCGCAACGATTTATCGCGATAAACATCGATTGTATAGCTCAACGACTGAAAGGTATAAAACGAAATCCCCATGGGAAGGATGATATTGGCCACCCACGGCGGGTACACGGCTGACGCGGGCATGATCGGCCAAATGCTGGATAATAGAAAATCCGAATACTTGAAAAACGCCAACACGCCCAGGTTCCCGATGAGGCTCACAGTCATCCACCCGACACGAACCGACCGGCGCGACGATTTCGCAATCTGGTTGCCTGCCGTAAAATCCAGGAAGGTGGAAAATACGAGCAGCAAGACATAGGGCGGATTCCACGCCATATAGAAAAGATAACTGCAGGCCAGCAAAAAGGTCTTCCGCAACGCCCAGTGCCCACGCAACACCGCGTACAGCGGGATTACTAGCGCAAAGAAGATGACGAACTCTAATGAATTGAACAGCAAGAACGGACCTCGTGAAATGGATGACTGAATCGCTATGCAGGGTAGCTGATCGGCGCGAACAATGCAACGGGAGCAACAGCTATGAAGCTGTCACTCCCGGATACTGTCCAAATTTCGCGTAACTGATGCTAGACTGTTTTTAATCCATTGACGTAGCTACTCTTGTAAACCAGCGCGCTGTAGTCGGCGAGCAATTTCTGGTCATCTTCCGTCAAGGCCGTGTCGCCCGTGATGATTTTCATGTTCGCGTCCACATCGTCCATCACAGACATGCCAATATTTAGCATGGATACCCGTTCATCCTGCAATACCCAGCGAATCGCCGCACCCGGAAGAGCGTTTCGTTTCGCCGGATCATACTCTGCCACGACCGCATTGCCGCCGCGCCCCATGATGTTCAGGCCCATCACTTTCATGATGACGATACCCATGTCCAGCTCGTGTGCACGCGCCATACAGCGCTCGCGCCACTCGATGTTCGCGTTGGACAGCATCATGTCCATGCCTTTGCGAATATAACCACGCGCAAGGAGTACCTGGTCGAACACGCCTGTATCGATCATGGTATAGACCGTTTCAAAGACTACGTGGGTCGTGACGCCGATGAAACGGATGAGACCTTCTTCCTTCATCTTTGCGAGTTCTTCGTAAATTTTCATACCGCCTTCGGCGCCCACGCGCTCGATTGCCGGGCTATGAATCTGCATGCAGTCGATGTAATCCGTGCCCAATTGTTCAAGACTTTGCTCGACGCTTCGACGTGCACCCTGCGCCGGCATGGCGACCTTCGTGGCAATGTAGACGTTATCACGCACGTCTTTCAGTCCCTTGCCCATGATGGATTCACTTTCGCCATAGACACGCGCGGTGTCGAAATAGCGCAGACCTTTATCGTAGGCGTGGCGTACCATCTGCGCACGTGTTTCTTCGTCTTCGAGTTTCACGTTGTAAGCCGGAGCCCATTGCGTCGACATTGCCGATCCGCCATGGCCGAGTACAGGAAGTTTATGCCCCGTTTTCCCGAAGGTGCGCTCAGGAATTTTCCCAGTAAGTTTGATGCTCTTGTCCGTGGGGGCAGCCGTTGCACCCGCGGCGGCACCAATGGCGACAGCACCCGCAGTGACCTGCAAGCCTGTCTTGAAGAAATCCCGTCGATCCAGTGTTGAATTGTCTTTCATTATGGTATCTCCTATCGCCGCGAATCGGCGGCACTGCACACGTTGGTTGGTTATAGAACGACATTGGAATTCATACTATCACGGCCTGACAGGCTCTGCAATCTCTGTTTCCTTACATTCTCCGACCACGTTCAGTCGCGAGAAGCTGGTCGGTCCAGCGGCGCAACGATTTTCCGATGCGTTCGGTGGGGAAATCCAATTGGGTCAGTGGTACACCTCGATCAAAGATCTCCCGGTAACAGGAAATCTGCCCGTTTTCGATGGTGAACTGGCTCATGCCTTCGAAGACCACGTGTTTGCCCTTGCAATCGGGAATCGTCGAGTCATAGCTGAAGATATAGCGTGCGTAACCCATCGGCTCGAGATAGACAGGCTCTTCCATCACCCATTTGTAGGATTCTCCGGTGCCATGAAAGTGATCGCGTAACATCTCCATTATCGCGTCACGTCCTTCGAAGGCCCCGTAAAACCCGTCGTGGTAGACGCCATCCTCGGCAAAAAGTTCGCCAAAGCCGTCATAATCGGCATTTTCCACAGCGGTCGTAAATTTTTCAAGCAATCCTTCAAAATCCATTCTTAGTGTCCTCGAAATATGGCTGAAGTCGTCTCGGTGCAGATATAACACAAGGTGATAGTAGCCGATTTACAAGGCATACGTCAGGGCTTTTTACGGAAGGCCTTTTTGATCACGCGCTCGTCGCTCAATTCGAGTAACAAATCCACGACTGGAGAGCTTTCGATGAAGGGACCTGGTACTCCCGCGAGTCGTCCGTCGGTCGTGGCGATATCAAGGGCAGACAATTGAAACTTATTCTTCGCGTTCACATCGGCTCCGTTGTCAACGAGGTACTGAACGATTTTCGGCGATCGGATCCACGCAGCACCGTGCAAGGCTGTGTTCTGACTTTTGTCGGTCGTGTTGATGTCCGCACCGTGCTCCACGGCCACTTTGACCGCCTCCAGGGATTCGTTTTCCGTGGCAATATTTTCTGCCGTGTGGCGATTGACTCCCGCGGCCCACAACAAGGGTGGAACGCCATTCACTGGAATCAACGTTGGGTCAGCCCCGTTCTTTACCAGCAGACGCATCATGTTCGCATCCGCAGCCATCGCCGCCAGAGCGTAGGGTGTTGACCCCTTGGGTCTGGTGCTGGTCACGGTAAAGCCATAGCGGCTGGGATTGCTTTGTAGCGGTGCATTGATGTCAGCGCCGTGGTCGATTAACGCTTGCACCAGCTCCATCTTGCCTTCTTGCATGCCGCTCATGCGACTCCATTCGTGGCTTTTCGGAGCGGTAAACCCATTGATGCCGTCCAACTCCGTTTCCCAGGAAGTCACCGCCCAATGCAAGGCTGTGTATCCCGGACCGTCATAATTCGGATCGGCCCCGCGTTCGAGAAGATACATCGCAACATCTGCATGACCGCGATGCGTGGCTACCTGCAATACGCTCAGTCCTTTTTTGCCTTCATCGTTTTCCGGATCACGCTCAGCGAGATAGGTCTGGCTGTCCCGGTATTTGGCAATGGCATTAACGTCGGCCCCTTGGTCTAGCAGAACCTTTGAGATCTTCAGATCACCTGCCCGTGCGGCGAACAACAACGGCGTGAAATCCAGCGTCGTCTTCGCATGCACGTCGGCTCCATGTTCGACGAGCGACATCGCCACATCCGTATGCCCTTCACCGATGGCCCACATTAACGCCGTCTGTTGACGAACGGGTTCTGCTATATTCACATCCGCGTCGTTCCTGAGCAACGCATTCACCACACCCAAGTCACCCGCGAAGGCTGCCGTCATCAACAAAGTCTCGCCCGTCAATCGAGCCGCATTCGCATCGGCACCCGAATTCAGCAACAGTTCCGCCATGGCGGCATTTCGATTTGCGCACGCCAACGCGAGCGGCATAATCCCGAAGTCATTCGTAGCATCGACATTCGCGCCGGCATCGATCAATACTTCGGCGATTTCCAGGTCATCACGATGCACTGCCCAATGAAGTGCTGTCGCGCCATCGCCCTGCGGAAGATTCACGTCCGTCTTCTGATCGATCAACGTGCGCGTCGCGGTCGCATCCTGACTCTTTACCGCGTCGATGAGGGGATGATTGTTGCCCGCAAAGGCTGAGGCACACAGAACCGCCAGTAAGAATGAGAACCACCGATCCGTTCGCATAGTGTGTATGAATTTCATGCGGTACAACCTCCAATGAGTACGTGTTTCCCATTGGACATCAAGTTCAGCACAGGTTTCAAGTTTGAAGTTGGTTCCAGGGGCAAAAAAAGGCTCGAAGGAAGCAAATCGTTAGAGTTGTAAGTATTTGTTATGTATATACTTATGGAATGTATCGTTACAGGCAGAACTCTTCCAGGACATGTCTTGACATTATCCGCCAGTAAATCCACAATATTTATTATGAAAACTTACGAGCTCAAAGTATTTTTGATCTCCGGAAGTATCGGAATCTTGTTCTTTCTAAGTACTTCACTCGGAGACTCGAAGGGTGTGTCTGCGCAGGCGCAATCGGCCTCTACCAGCACCGCACCGCCACCCAGTTACCAGAAAGTCATCGATCGCTATTGCGTTTCCTGCCACAACGCTGATCTCAAAACGGGAAATTTTCAGCTCGACAACGTTGACCTGGCACAAGCAGGCGAGCACGGTGATGTTTGGGAAAAAGTGGTGCAGAAACTGCGCACCGGAGCGATGCCGCCAAAGGATAAACCCCAGCCTGCCAAGGGCGCTCGGGATGCGGTCCTTTCCTGGCTGGTGACCACACTTGATGACGCTTCAGCTGTCAATCCCGATCCGGGACGCCCCGGTGTTTATCGACTCAATCGCTCGGAATATCAAAACGCAGTTCGTGACTTGCTCGATCTGGAAATAGACAGTCGCGCGTTGTTGCCGACCGATGGTACCGATTACGGTTTCGACAATATCGCGGACTCCCTCAATGTTTCGCCGATGCTACTGGAACGCTACATCATGGCCGCGTCGAAAATCAGTCGCCTGGCGATTGGCGACATGGATACGCGTCCGAGTAGCACGACCTACGCCACGCCCAAGGCTCTGCTGCAAGAAGATCGCATCGATGAGGAATTATCCTTTGGTTCGCGTGGCGGGTTGGCCGTTCGACATCATTTTCCTCTGGATGGCGATTACACCATCAAAGTAAACGTCGAATCCCCGCGATCCGATCAACCCACCGATTTGTTTCAACGCAGTGAAGCGCCCGAACAACTCGATATTCGCGTGGACGGAAAACGCGTCGGCGTGTTCACCATTGGCATACCCAAGAGTACCGAATGGAAATATTCCAAGAACGGTTTTGACGACGGAAAACCTGCGGAAAAAGAGGACTTGGCCAATTGGTGGGGCGAACGTACGGTCGAAGTAACCTTTCCAGCAACGGTCGGCACACACAGCGTTGCGGTATCGTTTTTGAAGCGTACACTGGCCTACGAAGGCGTACGCCCCAAGGGGTTTCCAGCCTTCTACGATTACCTGGGATTGCTCAAGGGTGTCGAACCGGGGGTTATCGATGTGGAAGTAGCGGGTCCTTTCAATCCGACGGGACTGGGCGAAGAAAGTCAGAGCCGTCAAAAAATATTCACGCGTTATCCGACCAATTCGGATGACGAAATGGCCTCTGCCCAAGAGGTACTATTTAATCTTGCACACCGCGCCTACCGTCGACCGCTTACCCAAGACGACAAGGACATTCTACTTGAGTTTTACGCAATGGGTCGTAGTGAAAGCGGATTCGAAGGCGGGATTCAATTCGCACTCGAACGAATTCTGGTAAGTCCCAGCTTTCTGTTTCGCATTGAAGCCCAACCTGAAGCGGTGGAGGCTGGCGAGGCGTTTGCGTTGAGCGATCTGGAACTTGCTTCCCGATTGTCCTTCTTTCTGTGGAGCAGCATTCCTGACGACGAATTACTCGAAGTGGCCGAAGCGGGAAAACTAAACGACCCCGGAATGTTGGAGCGCCAGGTACAGCGCATGTTCGCCGATCCGCGATCCGAGGCCTTGGTCGAAAATTTCGCAACGCAATGGCTGTACCTGCGCAACCTGAAGGCCGTGACTCCAGACGTCAATCTCTTTCCCGATTTCGACGACAACCTGCGCCAGTCCATGCGACGCGAGACGGAACTCTTTTTCTCCAGTCAACTGCGCGAAGACAGAGGCATCCCGGAACTGTTGTCTGCGGATTACACCTTCCTCAACGAACGACTGGCCCGACACTACAATATCCCTGGGATCTATGGCGGCCATTTCCGTCGTGTGAAATTAGATGGTCCCAACCGGGGTGGGTTGTTGGGTCAGGCCAGCATTCTGACCGTGACCTCGTATGCCACGCGGACATCTCCGGTGAAACGGGGCAAGTGGATTTTGGAGAATATTCTGGGATCGCCGCCACCCGCACCGCCGCCCAATGTGCCCGCATTACCCGAAGCCAGCGAAATGGAAACAGCAACGTCGGTTCGCGAGCGCATGGAAATGCACCGTTCGAATCCGGCATGCGCCAGTTGTCACGTGCAGATGGACCCGCTTGGCTTCTCCATGGAAAATTTTGACGCGATCGGAAGATGGCGCACAGAAGATGCCTTGGGCCTGCCAGTTGATGCCAACGGAATGTTGCCCGACGGCTCGGTTCTGGACGGTCCGGTCGGGTTACGCACGGTGCTGGCCGATAAGAGTGACGAATTTACGCTGACGGTCATCGAGAAACTGCTTACGTATGCAGTCGGTCGTGGTATCGAACACTACGACCAACCCGCCATTCGCAAAATAGCGCAGGAAGCGACAGAAGACGGTCACAGCTGGTCGTCGGTAATCCTTGGAATCGTCAAGAGCACACCCTTTCAAATGAGGAGAGCGAGTTAATGTTTATCACGAAAAAGAATCTATCCCGGCGCACCTTTCTTAAAGGCGTGGGAGCGACCATGTCCCTGCCGCTGCTGGACAGCATGGTTCCCGCAATGGCCGCCACAAAGAATACGGCTGCCAACCCGCTCAGTCGTCTAGGTACGATTTACATTCCGCATGGTGCCGTGCTCGACAAGTGGATTCCCGAAACCGATGGTGTCGACTATGAAATGTCACCCACGCTCAAGGCTCTCGAAAAATTTCGCGAAGACGTGCTCGTGGTGACCAATCTCGACAACACCCCGGCCATGGTCCGTGCCGGCGAACCCTTCGCGGGGCATTCGAATATCATGGGTGCGTGGCTGTCGGGCGTGCACGCAAAACCCACGGAAGGCGCGGACGTTGAAGCGGGTACGACCGTGGATCAAATTGCGGCGCGTCATTTCGAGAAGGAAACACAGCTCGCATCGTTGGAACTGGGCATTGAACCGACCGATTTGGCTGGCTCCTGCGACGTTGGATTCAGTTGCGCGTACATCAATACCGTCTCCTGGAAAACGCCGACCACGCCCTTGCCCGTCGAAAACAATCCCCGTGCCTTGTTCGAGCGCTTGTTCGGCGACACCGACACGACAGACTCGGCTGCGCGCATGAAGCGCATGAAGAAAGACAGCAGCATACTCGATTCGGTGAACGACGAGGTCTCCAGCCTTCGACGTAAACTGGGTGCCGAGGACCGTAGCAAACTGACCGACTATCTTGAATCCGTTCGCGATATTGAGCGACGCATCCAGATGGCCGAGCAACAAGGCGATCGCCAGCTACCCGATATGGATCGACCCACCGGTGCGATTCCGGATTCGTATGCAGAACACGTCAAGCTGATGTTCGACCTCCAGGTGCTTGCCTATCAGACTGACATGACGCGTGTGCAGACCTTCATGATGAGTAAAGACATCACGAACCGGACCTATCCCGAAATCGGCGTGCGCGATCCGCACCATCCGCTTTCCCATCACCAGAATAAACGGGAGAGCCTGGAGAAACTTGCAAAAATTAACTACTACCATCTCGAATTGCTTGCCTATTACCTTGAAAAGCTAAAAACCACGCCTGATGGCGACGG
>JAYGCN010000177.1:0-42860 GCA_046583315.1 Candidatus Hydrogenedentota bacterium | reverse complement strand
CACGAAGGCTTGCATATCGGCAAAGTGTTGACGCTCAAGGAGGCGATGGGCCTGCCGGTGAAAGGGGGCTGATGACCGAGGGGGGATTCAGTGATCATTTTTCGGATGCGGCGGCGGCGTGACGGATACGACTAGCGGCTTTCGCGCGATGAACCGGGCGGTGTTCAGTGTCTTCGCGAAAAACTACCCGGATGATTATCCCGAACCCGAAGCGCTGGTCATCATGCACAAGCACGGCCTGAAAGCGGTCGAGATTCCGGTGGACATGCAGCAGCGACAGGGCGGCGAAAGTTCGATCAATGCGGCCCGCGCCGTCTATTACATCATCAAAGTGAGCCTGGCAATTTTCATCGGCGTGGTGAAGAAAACACCCGAAAGAAAATCGGGTGCCGAACTCGCCTCCTCCAGTCCCGAACCCGACGCAACGGTGAAATAAATGATCGACGATGTCCTGCCGATGATGAGTATTCAACCGATCCACCGGATTGCGCTGCTGGTATTAAGCGTCGTGTTGTTCGCGCTGGTGCTGGAGTTGGTGCGGCGCGAGAAACTTAAAGAACGATATGCGCTGCTGTGGTTGGGCACGTCGGTCGTGGGCGTGTTGATAGGCATTTTTCCGCAGATCATCGAGTGGGCCACAAACACGTTGCGCTTCCAGCTACTGACGACGCTCTACGCGATCTCGTTCATCTACGTGCTGGGCATTATCCTCTCGTTCAGCGTGATTATTTCCAGCCTGAGCGAACGAAACCGGAAACTCGCGCAGGAGATGGCCCTGCTGACGAATCGCATTGACAGCCTCGAAGACGACACCCCTTCGGAGTCGGCGAATGAATGAATCCTCGACACGCCCCTGGCAAAAATGGCTGCTGATAGCCTGGATCGGTGGCGTGGGCGCGTATTACTACGTCAATTTTTCCTCGGCTTTCTTTCGCGCGAACGAGGGCAGTATCAATTCGCTGCTGAACAAGCTGTTCTAGGAACTCGCGGCGATCTCCTTGAGTCGATCCCACGTGAATATCCCCGATGAGTGACCATCGTCCCACGCAACCGACACCGCATAATTTCCGAGCACGTCAACCGAGGTCGCCTGTATATTGGGCGATACCGACTCTGGCTCCAGAATCTGTTGCCCGGTGTATTCGTGTACACAGGATGCGCACTGGCACGCGATTCGTACGTTCCTGTTTGGCAGGCGATCCGCAGCACCATCGGGCCAGTTTACGACGATAAAGCCCTCTTCGAAGGTCACCACGGGAAGCTCTTCATGCTGCGCGCGACGTTTTCCCACCGCGCGATGCACGTTTTCCGTCATCTCTTTGACCTGTTCAATATTCGCGCCGGCATCGGGTGAACCGAGGTCGGAGATACCCTGCACAATGGGGAATTCGGCGAGCGTATCCAGACCGAATCGATCTTTCAACGCCTGCGAGTTGTTTCCGAAGATGTGATGTTTCTTGTCGCAGTTGTCGCACAGGAAATACGACATGTTTTCGACGATGCCGAGCACGGGGACATTCACTTTTTCAAACATCAGGATGCCGCGCGCGACATCGACCAGCGATAACGAGTGCGGGGTCGTAACAATGATTGCGCCATCAAGCGCCGCCTGCTGCACGAGCGTTAATTGAATATCGCCCGTTCCTGGCGGCATATCGATAATAAGATAGTCGAGTTCGCCCCAATCAGTCTGGTTCAGAATCTGCTGGCAGTAGCCGGACACCATCGGTCCACGCATAACCGCGGGAGAATCGCCCAACACGAATCCGACGGACATCACTTTAAGGCCATCCACGTCCAGGGGAATCAACATGTTGTCGCGCATCATCAGCTCGGGACGGTGCATGTTGAACAGCGTCGGCACGGAGGGTCCGTAAATGTCGGTATCGAGCAATCCTACACGCAGGCCTTCTCGTTGCATGGAGCGTGCAAGCTGCGCGGCGATGGTTGATTTCCCGACGCCGCCTTTGCACGAGGACACAGCGATCACGGCATCGACTTTGGTAAGCGTACTGACCGCGAGGTTCGGCTGTTTTTTAGGCTGCATCGCGCTGAGTTCGACGTTCACGGAGGTCACGCCGTCAAGCGCACCCACCGCAGCCTTGCAATCCGTAACAAACTGTTCCTTGACCGGGCACGCGGGCGTGGTGAGTTCGAGAATAAACGATACCTCGCCATCGCTAATGGTGAGTTTTTTGATGAACCCGAGTGACACGATGTCTTTGTTTAAATCGGGGTCGATAATGCCGCGCATTGAATCAAGGACTTGTGCGTCCGTAAGCATAGTGTTTACTCCTGGTGAATTTTCCTTCGGTGGCTCGGCTCTGAAGAGACCACTATTATACCGACGAGGCGGTTGATAAATCTAGAGTGCAATTTCGCGGGGTTTGACGTACAATGAAGTTAGGTTAAGTATGGAACTATTGGAGTTTGCCTTATGTATCGCGTCATGACCTCGTCGTTCGCCTGTCTAATCCTGTCAATACCCCTCGCGCTCGCAGAACCTCCTGAAGGGAAAGGCTGGGTATCCCTCTTTAATGGCTCTGACCTGTCAGCCTTCGATTTGCGTCCCGAACAGAAGGATATGTGGACCGTTGTCGATGGCGCAATCGATTGCAACCCGCGCGCCGACAAAAAAGGCGACCAATCCATCTGGACGAAGACCTCGTATCAGGATTTCGAACTTGTGCTGGACTGGCGTATCAAGGAAACGAAGGGTAAATACAATATGCCCGTGGTATTGCCCAGCGGATTGCACAAGAAGGACGAACGCGGTAACGATATTATCGAACGACGCGCCAACGCGGACTCCGGAATCTATTTACGCGGCACCTCCAAAGCGCAGGTCAACATGTGGTGCTGGCCCATCGGTTCAGGCGAGGTTTACGGGTATCGCATGGACGACTCGATGTCATCCGAGGTTCGCGCCGGGGTCACACCAAGCGAACACGCGGACAATCCAATCGGCGAATGGAATACCTTTCACATCACGATGAAAGGTGATCGGCTTACGGTCGTGCTGAATGGAAAAACGGTACTGGATAAGGCGCAGTTACCCGGCTTGCCGCCCCGTGGCCCATTGGCGTTACAACATCACGGTGGATTCGATCCGGTTAAAAACACCTGGAATTCGGCTTCGAGTCTTGTGCAGTTCAGAAACTTCTACGTGCGGAAATTGACGAACTAATTAATAATCGTCATCTCTGCGTGATGAAGGTGGCTCGGCGGGTTCCAGAAATTCGATGCCTTCGGGGCGATAGGGCAAGTAATTCGTGGTCAACCATTCGTTTTTCTCGAAGGTTACCGAACCATCGAGCCATAACACGTTCATCCCGCCAGGAACATGATTGTAGTTCGACGGAACCGTTGCGCCGATGTCCCACATAATCGGCACTTTCGGCAATTGGAATGTATTGGGCACGAAGATAGGTTCTTCCGTGTAGGCACCGAGATAGTTGTAGCTCTCGCGCAAGGAATATAGTCCGTCCAATTCGCCGTTGAGCTTGCCGCGATGAAAAGAATAATCCTCCATGTTCTCTCCCAAACGGCGATGGTCACGTATAGAATTGTCTGTGTCGGACGGGCACACGAAAGTCCCTAAGGACAACTCGCCATCAATCCACAATCCCACCAGGGCATCGCCGTTGTTGTTGCCGCCGCTCCACGGCATATGGCCATCGTGTTCATCCGCATAGATATGCAACGCGAGTCCAATCTGATTCAGATTCATGGCGCAGGAGCTACGGCGCGCGCGCTCCCTTGCACGCGCCAATCCGGGCAGAAGGATGGCGGCCAGTATGCCGATGATGGCTATTACCACCAGCAACTCCATCAGTGTAAATCCTTTGCGCCGCATCACGTGTCCTCCCGTTGCGCCGGTGATCGCGTATCCCAATCGCGAATGACCCAGCCCGAAGCCGTTATCTGGAGGGTCGCCCGCAGATGCGCGTGGTGGGATTGGTATTGCTCATCTCGCAGCGATGCCACAGCTGTGACCACCCACAAATCGGGTTCCTCATCGCGCAATACCGAGACTGTGAAGGCACCATCACCCAGAACAAAATCCGACTCGCCTACGTAATCGCCATCCGAAGCCAGACGCGTGGCGGCGTGGTGTATCGCCGATTCCGCCAATGCGCGCGTCTTGACCTGCTGGGTGTTCAACTGTTGGGTGTGCATGGCGCTCAACACGTTTTTCAGAAATACGGTGGCGAAGATGGACAACACCATCATATACCCCAACACGACCATCAGCGCGTATCCTGAGCGGGCATGTCTACTGCGGCGCATCACGATCCATCTCCTTCGCGCAGCGTCGCCAACAGGGTGTTCTGCGAAGGCGGTGCCTCCTGATCCTTCCTCGAATCAAGATAGATCTTCAGTTCAATGGGTACAGAATCGGCCGCAATGAACTCAAAACTTCCGCCATCCAGCGTAAATTCCTTCAAATAGTCGCTTTCCCATGCCTCGTCAATCTGCCGCCATCGAGACAAGGTGAAGGCACCCGGCGTATGCGTATCCCCCAACACGATCACCCGATCGCCCGCCCCACTTTCGAGAATCAGCAGCCGATCACCGGCGGCAAAGGACAAGAACGCATCGCGAGTGCGCGCGGATTCCTGGACATGATTTCGGAACGCGACTTCGATGCTCTGAACCTGCCGATCCCGATCGATTTCCGTGGCGGCATTCGTGCGCACCCGGTTGTAAGTGATGTACAGGTTCAGACACAGGCTCACCATGACGACCAGCAAGGTAGTCGTCAGCAGCAATTCGAGTAACGTGTATCCATCGTGATTGGTGCGCGTTGAACTCATCAAAAGGCCCTCAAGACTGTTAATGATTCAGATATCGGTCGACCGCCTCGGCCTACCCAATCAATCTGCAACGTCACCTGATAGGGATCGGCGGACGCTTCTTCCGAGGGTGTGACCGTAATGACCGTGCTCGGTTCGTGTAGCTCTTCCAGCTCAGGCATGACCACCGTGAACGTGGTTCCGTCGTAACTGGAAAGCGCCTCCAGCGGCTCGGCGCGCAAGCGTTCCCATTCATTGGCCAATGCCCGCGCCGCAACGTTGCGCTCGGAAGAGGTATGCAGATGTCTTATGCCGACATAATAAACCTTAAACGCGCCGAAACCGATGACGCTCAAGACGCCAATGGCCGCGACCATGTCGTAGATCATAAATCCGCGTTGACGTTGCTTCATCGCTCGTAGTCCTCCGGATAAATGGCCAACTCCAATTCGTCCAGCGTCGTCGTGCCGTCGGAAACGCGATCAAGTCCATGTTTCAATAACGTTTTCATGCCTGAATCAATCGCTGTCTGCTCGATGAGATGCGTCGGGCATCGCTGCAGAACGCTTTCAGACAGTGCAGGCGTCATTGATAGCCATTCGCCAAGTGCCGAGCGCTTGTCGTAGCCGATTCCCTGGCAGTGCTCACACCCCATACCACGGACAAAACCGGGTCGGGCATTTTTCAGGCCAAATCGCGTAAGTTGCTTCGAATCGGGGATGTGTGGCGTCGCGCAGTGTGTGCATACGTTACGCACGAGGCGTTGCGACAACACACCCGTGATCGATGACGCGAGCAGGTAGGGTTCAACACCCATATCGAGCAAACGACTGAACACTCCGGAAGCCGAGCTACTGTGTATCGTGCTCACGACCAAATGTCCGGTGAGTCCGGCCTTGATTGCGGCGTGGGCGGTCTCTGAATCACGGATTTCGCCTACCATGAGCACGTCGGGGTCCTGCCGCAACACCGCGCGCAAGGCAACATCATAGGTAAAATCCTGCGCGGGCTGTATCTGGGATTGGGTAATTCCGTCGAGTCGGTATTCGACGGGATCTTCAATTGTCACGATGTGCCGGGAGCGCTTGGGGTTATCCAAAATCTCCCTCAACAAGGCGTAAATGGTCGTCGTTTTTCCGCTCGCACTGGGTCCAGTGAGCAACAGGGTTCCCTGCGGGCGCGCTGTCCACGAACGCAGACCTGAGCGCACGTCGTCAGCAAATCCCAATTCGTCGAGCCCGGGAAAACTATTCCCGGAATCCAGAATCCGAATCACGGCTTTTTCGCCGTAGATGGTCGGGTAAATAGAAACGCGCATCGACGCATTGAGCTGTTGCTGGCCAAATTCGATGTGCCCATCCTGTGGCATGCCTTTTTCATAGGTCACCATGTTGGCCATAACTTTGATACGGGCGATAAGTCGTTCCTGATGACTCTGATCGAGCCGTGCGACATTGTGCAACACGCCATCAAGTCGCAGCCGAATCACCAGTCCGTCTTTCCATGGCTCGCAATAGAGATCGCTGGCGCGGTGCAACACGGCTTGCGCGAGCATGAGGTGCACAGCTTCCACCACACCGTTGTCACCTTGCGCCAAAGTGCCGTCAAGCTGCGCCTGCAACTCGGCAAACGCTATGCGCTCATTCGGTTTCGGTGCTACATTTTCCAGCGCTTTCATAAGCGTCTCTTTCTCTATAGGGCAAACAACATGGCTTCGGACAAGCCGATCAACATGGAATACGCGGTACTGAGAATCACCAAGTTCACGAATCCTGCGACCGCTACGTACATGGGTATCATCGCGTCAACCAGGATGGCGTGGCGTGTGCGCACCGAGCGACTCAGCGACTCTTTGAGGTGCGTGCAGGCCTTGGGAAGTGTGCCGGCGTATTCCCCAAAGGACAGAACTGTGACAAACTCCTTCGTGAACAGTCCGCCCGAAGGTGTCCAGGCATCGGACAGCGACTGCCCCGACTTAAGTCGATCGGCGACGCGAAGAATGGCGGCACGGTAGGGTTCTCCCAAGCCTAAGGTGGAAACGCGCTTAAGCACCTCGTGGATCGGAACGCCTGCGTGTACAAGAGTCTCCATGGCTTGCGCGATAGTCAGTTGTTGACGAAGCCGCATCAAGCGCCCGAGTATCGGCAGGGTGTACATGCCACGTTGAATGATGCCTCGAACCGATCGGTTCCACCAGTAAAGAATGACAATTTGCAAAACGATTGCGATCGCGACGGCGATGAGGATCGTCGGTGAAGAATCCGATACGACTCCGGAATTATAGCCAAGCGATTCTTCGACACCGGGTTTTGGAGCGCCGCTGCTCTGTTCTACAAGACCAGCTGTTGGGAGGCTGGCGTTCTTTTCTACCGCGCCTACTGTTCGGACACCTGTATTTCCGTCCCCCACGAAACTGAATACGGCATACCATCCCGGTTCCTCAAGTCCGAATTCGCCCAGAATTTCACGGAACACGGGAAACACCTTTACCCAAAGAAAAGATCCTATCGACACCTGAGCCGATAACACGATAAAAATGTACATGTACTGCCAGCGCATCGACTGGGAGTTACCCTCTTGATTGCGCAACTGCTCCACAATGTCGCCCATACACTTCACGAGTTGCCCGGTCTCTTCCCCCATTCGCACCTGCGCGACAATCGGTTTTGGAAATACCGAGGGATACGATTTCATGGCATCGGCCAGCGTTACGCCTTGCTCCATTTCGCGACTGAGGCTCAACAACACGCTCGCCAGAAACGAGGAGGGTGCATCCAGAGCCAACATGGTCAACCCCTCAGGCAACGGCGCGTTATTCTGCACGATCATGCGAATCTGAAGGAAAACGGTGAGCGTTCGTTTCAGCTTCACGCGGCGGTACGCAGTCAAGTAATAAACGATGCCAACCGGACCGGTGAGCAACATGAGAAGCTTGAGGTAGTCTATTTGAAGCCAAGCGCTTGAACCCCTGCGCTTCTTCTTTCGGCGCGGCGTGAGCTCGGTATTCAGTATCTGCGTTAGTCTTCCCACGTCTCGCTAGCTCCCCATCGCATCGCCGAGCGTAAAAATCGGCAGATAAAGCGCAATCACGATGTATCCGATAACGGCGCCAAGGACGAGCACAATAATGGGGCCAAGCAGGTTCAGAGTCACGCGGTCCTGCGTAGCGATACTCTGTTCGTAGGATTCACTCACGTCCAGCAGCGTCTTGGGCAGTTCGCCGTAATTTTCACCATTGGCCAGAAACCAGCAGAAGCCATGAGGGAAATAGCCGGTGTCTGACAAGGCATCGGCCATTTTTTCGCCCTGAGCGATATGGATCGCGGCTTCATCAACGTGCCGTTTCAACAGCGCGTTGCCCGAAGATGTCGCTGCCAGATCGAGACTCTCCAGAATCGGAACCTGGCTTTGCAACATGAGGCCAAGCGATTGCGCGAATCGGGAAAGCGAACTCAGGCGAAACATAGGGCCAATGAACGGCACGTGCATCAAGAATTGGTCAAGGATCACCTGGCCGTTCCGACTTCGTTTCAAGTAAATATAGATGACGATTAATGCCGATACAGTAAAGCCGACGACCGTCAACACCAGTTCCTGTCGATCCAAAATCAGATGGCTGAGCGACACCAAAAATTGAGTCGGCGCGGGAAGTCCTGCACCAAATTCCCCAAAAATTTCCTCGAACACTGGAACGATCTTGATAAGCAGGTAAAGAACGACGAACAAGGCCATGGATGACACGATTATCGGATACGACAGCACAACGGCCAGCTGCGCCTTGAGATCCAGCATCCGATTGGAGTGGCGATTCATCATGTCGAGAACGCCAGACAAATTGCCCGTGCGTTCTCCCGCGCGAATCATGCTTCGGTAGACCGGGGGAAATCCGTCCCCGAATTTTTCTATCGCATCTTCCAAGGAGGAGCCGCCTTCAAGTTGCTTTTGCACTTGCAGCACGGCGTTGCGAAGTCTGCCACTATCGAGATCATGCGCGATGGCTTTGAGCGACGGTGCCAACGGCAGTTTCGCGCGTGTGATGGACACGAGATGCTCGTTAAATTGCGCTACCTCATTCCACGTCAGTGGCCGTCCCTTGGCGCGCTGGAACGACTCCGGCTTGTCCGGCTGAACATCGTTTACCTGAAGGCCCCGCTCAACGAGGATAGTCGTCACCTGCTCGGCAGACTCCTCTTCCATGACACCGTTCATCGGTTCGCCAAACTGGTCCACCGCGCGGTATCGATACAGTTTTCGAGCCATAAGAATTCCTTCAGTGGTTAATCAGCCGATCAGATGCCAAGAAAACTACCAAGCCAAATCGGCCGCATCACGTGTTATCCGGGGGGAAAGTTTCGCGTCTTCGGTCTGTACAATCACTTCATCGGGCACGAGATCGGAAACCGCAGAATAGGTCTGCGTGGCTTTCGCGCCCATAAACCAGATGGCGGGAATCGCAACGCAGGCGAGCATCACGTGCATGAACATGTCTTTCCGGTTGAACCCGTCGCGCCGTTTTTCCTGTTCGGCGACCTGACGCGCCATGCTGTCCATGCCGACGCGTAACCCAAGCAAGTCGCGATAGCCGGCTTCGTCGTCAAAGGCTTCATTGCAGGCACCCACCATGTTGGTCACCCCACCCAACTCGTCGTTGCATACCGGGCATTGAACCAGATGAATGTCGACACCCAACTCGTCGGCAACGGGCAATACCCCTTCGTAGTATTTTTCGATTTTTTCATGGACTTGACGGCAATTCATGGCAAGAACACCTCGCTTCCGTAGGTGCGAATCAGGGTTCTACGCAATTTCTTGAGCGCGGTGATTTGCCGAGAGCGAACCGTGTTCACCGGACATTGCATCACGGAAGCAACTTCATCGAAGGTCAATCCCTCGACACTGCGCAACACGAACACCATCCGCTGCTCCTCGGGCAACAATTCGAGCGCGTCAAAGATGTGTCCATGAATTTCTGCGCGTCCCGCCATCGCGTCCGGCTCAGGCTGAGTCATGCCCATGAAGCGCCCTAACTCGCGCGGAGTCGAGTTTCGCAATTCCAGCGAAAACTGTTTCTTGCGTGCGCGACAATGCTCAAGCCACACGTTGCGCGCGAATCCAAAGAGATAGGACAGGAAGCTCCCGGTCTGTGCGTAACGATGTCGAAATTTCCAGATACGCAGAAAGGTTTCCTGTGACAAGTCGGATGCCACGCTTCGATCACGGGTCAGTCCAAAAATAAACTGATGCACACGACCGTGATAACGCTCATACAGGGTGCCAAAGGCGGCTTCGTCATCGCGTGAGGACAACAGCATCAAGTGGAGGTCCTCGTCCCGTACGTTTTGCGATTCGCTATCTGCCTGGTGCATCGAGGGTCCCTTCATGCTCGCCACGCCTGTCATCTATACTACGTTATGACGCCTGAGATTGAAAGTGATCGATGTTTTTTGGATGGAATCGACCGAATATCCGTAAATATAGCCAAATGCAGTACTTACGGGCCTACACGGCACCTGAGTTATGCAGGCGACTGACCTCGTCATCGCTGAATCCCCACGCGGACAGGATTTCGTCCGTATGCTCGCCAGCCTTCGGAGGACCCGTCGGGGTGGCGTTCTCGGTGCGACTGAAACGAGGCGTCGGAGCATGCTGCATGACCCCGTCGACTTCAATAAACGTTCCGCGTGCCTTGTTGTGGGGATGTTCCGGCGCCTCATCAAAATCAAGTATCGGCGCAAAACAAACATCGCTGCCTTCCATGATCTCGCACCATTCGTCACGGGTTTTCGTGAGGAATACCTTGGCCAATTTTTCTTTCAAGCCCGGCCAGTAACTCTTGTCATGTTGATTCTGGAAATCCGGGTCGGTGATTCCGGTCTTTTCCAGCAGGAGCGCGTAGAACTGAGGTTCGATGGAACCGATGGAGATCCACTTGCCGTCTGAGCATGCATACGAGTCATAAAAATGCGCGCCACCATCGAGCATGTTCTCGCCCTTGTTGTTCGTCCACACGCCAGCACCCTTGAGTCCAAAAATGATTCCCATCAAGGCTGCCGACCCGTCCGTCATCGCGGCATCCACGACTTGACCCTTGCCAGACTTCGACGCTTCGAGCAATCCCGACACGACACCCAAGGCAAGCATCATACCGCCGCCACCAAAGTCGCCAACCAGATTCAGTGGAGGCACAGGGTTCTCACCCGCACGACCGATGGCATGCAACGCGCCGCTCAACGAAATGTAGTTAATATCATGCCCCGCCGCATGGGCCATCGGACCGTCCTGCCCCCAACCGGTCATGCGTCCAAAAATAAGTTTCGGGTTACGCTCCAGACACACATCCGGACCGAGACCGAGTCGTTCCATCACACCCGGCCGGAATCCTTCGATCAAGGCATCTGCGCCTTCGACGAGTCGCAGTACGGTTTCGATGCCCTCGGGATGTTTCAGATCCACAGCAATCGATTTCCGATTCCGATTCAGCACATTGTGCGGTGCGCCTTCACCCTCGGAACTCTTGCGATCCACTCGAACGATTTCAGCACCCAGATCGGCCAGCATCATGGCGCAGAACGGACCCGGACCGATTCCGGCAATCTCAACAATTTTTACTCCAGCCAAAGGGCCCATCAGGTTTCTCCTCAGTTTTACAACTCTTTAATGCGAATGTGTCGAAAGGTAACGCGATTGCCGTGGTCTTGCAATTTAATGAAGCCCGAACGCAATCGATGTTGCAGGATTTCGTCTTCGTCCAGATTGACATCCTGCACGACCACGCCGTTCATCTTCACTTGCAAGTGCGGACCGTCCGCGCTAATTTCATACTGGTTCCACTGTCCAATGGGATTGGAAGGGTTGCTCAAGGCCGGAAGCACATCGTACACAGCACCCGAAGAATTCTCATTCGGTTCTTCCCCTGGATCGCCGAAGATCTGAATCTCCATGCCCAACGCCGACTCGCGATTGGCTCGGGGCGCACGAATGAACACGCCACTATTCGCCCCGTGGTGATACACGCGCCATTCTAGGCGCAAAGTAAAGTTGCCGTATCGTTTTCGCGTGACCACACGATCACCACCGCGTCGTACCCACGAAATGCCGCCATAATGTTCCGCGAATCCGTTCTTGCGACCCGTCACCGTCCAATTGCTCATGTCGGATTGATGAAACAAGGTGTAGAAACCGTCGTCGATCTCCTCCTGACTCAATCCTTCCGCCGTCGGCGTCCATTCTTCATGTTCCAGCACCTCGGCATTCATCGCGTCGTAGGCGGCGAGATTCTCAAACGTACCTTCCACGACCGACAGCACATGGCTGTTCGTTTTGTCCGGGAGATGTCCAACGACCAAGGCCGGTCGATTGGGAATGATGGAATGCTCGTACAATACCGCATCAATATCCCCGCCCCGTGCAGAAGCGACAGTCAACGTCGGGGCGACCTGCTTAAATGCGGCCGCCAACTCCCCACTTTTCGGTCCGTCAATCCAATACAGCACCCGCGTCGACCCCTTAAGGTTTTGGGCCGCTGTTTTCACCGCTCTCAAGCGCGCTTCGTGATTCGGATTGTCGAAGGTCCCCAGCACGCGACACAACAACATCGTCCAACTATAATCCGCATCGTCCTTGAGGCGTTGAAAGGTATCCAGATTGCCCGCGTTGAGCGTCGCGCCGTCCGTACTGAATCCCTCCAGATCGAATCCCAGAGCTGTAGCTCCGACTTCGGCGACGGTCGCGAATGCCCGCACAATCTCGCCATCGGTAATGTCTGCTCGACACACGCGCCTGAGCATGATGGCGTTGAGACCTGTTGGCGAGTCGTCCTCGAACAGTCGACCCTTCACGACCCCTAAGCGATCACCGCGATCATCCCGTTCCAGACTCATGGCAGGCATCGAAAACGCCCATACCGTGATTAACGACCAAATGACTGTATTGCGCATGCTGAATCCTTCTATTTCTTGCTGTTTTTGGCTATACTCTAGCGATAATAATTAGACATACTACCTTATGGACTTCCAAGGATACCACTGACTGTTGCAAAGGAATTCATCATGCTGTTGTTCGCACGGACCCTCGCGGGATACTACGTCGCACTCGCGCTAATCATTCCAGGAGTTACCATGGCCGATTCGAAAACGAACGAAGTCACCGTGATTGCACACCGGGGTGCGAGCAAATACGCACCAGAGAACACCCTCGCCGCGTTCGAGCTCGCGTACACGATGAAGGCGGATTATTTCGAGCTGGATTGCACGCTGAGCAAGGACGGCGAGGTGATCGTGATTCATGATGACACGCTGGATCGCACGACCAATATTCGGGGGCGCGTGATGAATACCGCCTCGGACGTGATCGGTAAAGCCGACGCGGGCACGTGGTTCGATGAAAAATTCGCCGGCGAACCCGTGCCCACGCTGGGTGAGTCACTCGACATGGCCAAGGGCAAGATTGGCGTCTACATCGAGATCAAGGATTCCGACCGCCACGATAAAGAACTGCTCGATCTGCTTTTCGTTCTGGGTAACAAAGAAGGCTCGCTGCTTCCCGAAGCGCAAGACAAGGTGCTCAGAATTATTGAAGAGGCCGATACGCCCAATCTGGAACTGACCCGCAAAGTCATTCAACAGGTACGGGATCGCGGCATGGAAAACGAAATCATCATCCAATCCTTCTCCCCGATTGTCTGCGCCATCGCCTGCATCGAGGCACCGGAAATGCGAACCGAGCTGCTCGCGTCATCCATTAATGACAATCCCGATCAATGGCCTGATTACCAGACCTGGGCAAAACTGCTTAAGCCGAAAGGCTTCAACTGCCACAAGAATCTCGTGACACAGGAATTAGTAGATGAATTTCACGAATTGGGCATGACCCTGGCTGTCTGGACCGTCGACGGCAAACGCGAGATGCAGAATCTCGCCGCGATGGGTGTGGACGCGTTGATCACGAATCGACCGGATGTCTGCCTGGAAGTGCTAGGGCGTTAGTTCGCTTCCTGAGCGGGATCGATCCGATACCAGGTATTTTCAAACTGGAATACGATCACCTTCGCCTTAATAAGAACATTAGCCAACTCAGGTCGAGCTACCAAAATATCCACGAGCGCTTTGTCACCCAGCTTCAACTCGGTCAGCGGCTGATTCGTATACCCTTTCTCATGCCACGCCCCGTCGGACTGAAGGGTGAAACGCATGATATCAGGATCGGAATTGACATCCGTAGCGACTGCGCCGAGTGCTTGGGCCTTGGGGGCTGACGGGACAAGTTGGTCATCTCTCGATTCCATCTCGGCAATCATCCCCTTGGGCTGTGCAACCTTCGCCTCAAACATTTCCTCTGACACCGCTTCCTTGACTACCCTGTCGGCGAGTGGCTCGGGTGCGGGAGCCATTGCGGACGGTTCTGATTGCAATCGCGACACATCCATATCATCGTATAGCGCAGATTCGGCCGAGGTGTCCGCCGCAAGTTCCATGCGCCCTTGATTCGGCGCAGTACGGCCAATCAAAAAAGATACGCTCGCCATCAACGTGAGCACGGCTACTGCGGCCAGTATCGGCTTAAATGAGATAGGGCTTGACGCGGATGACTGTCGCAAATCGACAACATTATCAGGAGATTCGAGGTCCAGATCGACCGCGAACGACTCCGGCGCGTCTACGGTCGGCAATTCCGCATACAAATCTGTTACCCGTTTTAGGCCGTCCAGTTCGCGCAGGCAATCCGAGCATCCAGAAAGGTGCTCTTCCACGCCATCCTGTTCGTCAACGGCCAACTCACCATCCAACAACGCTGAAAATTCTTCGCGTACTTCATCGCAGGTTGCATATTCTTTCATGACTGAATCCTCATACCACCGACCGTTCGCGCAACGCATCACGCAGAAGCGCACGCGCCTGGTTCAGTCGGGACTTGACCGTGCCGCTCGGACAGCCCAGGGCTTCGGCAATCTCGTCGTAACTGAGTTGGTCAAAGGTTCTCAAAACGAAGACCATGCGGTAGTGTTCGGGTAACAGCAAAATGCATTCTTGCAACACATCATTCAACTCGTGTTGCTCGGCAATGCGATCCGGCGTGGCATCGACGCGGGTGGCTTGTTGAGCCATAGTAGGCGCATCTTCTTCAAGTCGATTCAGCGACAAGCCCTGACCGCGACCCTTGCGCCCCCCATCACGCAGGGCGTTGCGCGCGAGGTTGCTCGCAATACTGTAGAGCCAGGTGTAGACTTGTGAACGTCCCTGGAAATCCTGA
The DNA here is from genome assembly GCA_046583315.1 of Candidatus Hydrogenedentota bacterium. Lineage (GTDB taxonomy): Bacteria > Hydrogenedentota > Hydrogenedentia > Hydrogenedentales > DTSJ01. The sequence goes on along the minus strand of JAYGCN010000177.1, from coordinate 27,816 downwards.
ATCCCGCGATACGCGCGCATGAACACTTCCTGCACCACGTCCTGCGCATCTTCGTGATGTCCCACAAATCGATACACAACGTTGTAGATGCGATCCTTGTAACGCAACACGAGGTCGTCGAAGGCAGCAATATCGCCACCCTGACACTGCTCGACCAGAAGCTGATCGATATCCCGTTCTTCGTTCACCAGAACCACGTGATTCACCTCGCCCTTGTTTGATTACACACTCTTAGACCCTAAAACGCCTGAAAGGTTCGAAAAATCGTTGAACAATTCAGCCGTTTGCAGGTATGGTACTGATCTTACCGGGAACTCGGAACCAGCGCAAGCGGAATCGACTTATAACCGATGTCAAATCAACTATTTCTGATAACAATAGGAATTCATCATGCCAGACATTCAATCGGCCCTGGATTGGGCGCGTAAACACAAAGAAGAGCATCTAGCCGAACTCGTAGAGGTACTTTCCATTCCCAGCGTATCCACCCTGCCTGAACACAAGCCGGATATCGAGCGCTGCGCGAACTGGATGGCAGATCAATTGCGACGCCTGAAGCTGACAACGGTGGAGTTGAAGCAGACACCTGGGCATCCCATCGTTTACGGGGAATGGTTAGAGGCTCCGGGCAAACCGACGGTGCTGATTTACGGCCACTACGACGTGCAACCCGCCGACCCCTTCGACGAATGGGACTCCCCTCCTTTCGAGCCCGCCGTACGCGACGACTATCTCTACGCCCGGGGCGCTTCAGATATGAAGGGCCAAATTTTCGGTCAAATCAAGGCAATGGAGGCGTTGGTGCTACATGGGGAAATCCCCTTCAACGTGAAGTATCTCATTGAAGGGGAGGAAGAAATCGGGTCGGAGAATCTCGAAGCCTTCATCGATGCGAACCTCGATCTGTTGAAATGTGATTTCGTGCTCAACACGGACGCGGGCATCTACGGCATGGATCAACCAGGCATTACGTACTCCTTACGCGGACTGGCCTATTTCGAAATCGAATTACGCGGACCCTCCAAAGATCTCCACTCCGGTCGTTTCGGCGGCACGGTATACAATCCGGCGAACGAACTGTGTCGTCTCATCGCAGGCATGCACGACTCCGAAGGTCGCGTCACCTTGCCGGGATTCTACGACACTGTCCGAGAGCTGCCTCAGGACGAGCGTGATACCATCGCGAAACTCCCCTACTCCGACGAGGACTGGAAAGGCATGAGCTGTTCGAAAGCATTACACGGCGAAAAGGGATTCTCCACGTTGGAGCGTGTTGGCGTGCGACCCTGCCTCGATGTCAACGGCATCTGGAGTGGATTCACCGGGGAAGGTGCAAAAACGGTTCTCCCGGCAGTCGCCACCGCAAAACTTTCGACGCGCCTTGTCGCCAACCAAAAACACACCGACATCCCAGCGATGCTGAACGCCTATATGGAGACAAACACACCTGAGGGCCTGGACTGGGAAGTACGCGATCTGGGCGGTGGCCCGGCCTCAACCATGGATAGGCATTCACCCTACATGAAGGCCGCTGAAGATGCATTGCGCACGACCTTTGGCAAAGAAACCTTGTTTTCTCCTGAGGGTGGCAGCATTCCAGTCGTGGGTATGATGCAGGAGAAACTCGGTGCCGATTCCATTATGCTGGGATTCGCGTTGCCCGATGACGGCATTCACGGCCCCAACGAGCGCCAATACGTGCCGAACTTCTTCAAAGGCATTGAAACCTACATCCATTACATGACCAGTGTCGGAGCGTAAACTACACTCCGAACCCAATATTAGTGGCGATCCAACCTATTTGGGTCGCCATTTGTTCGTTTCTGTGTTATGGTAGGCTCGTAGTAAACGTGCAAGAATCGCCTTTGTAATTGCGTGATGGTTACCGAAGTCTACGCTCGGATCGAGCCATCATGGGGGAAAACGATGCGTTGCCCAGTGTGCCACAACAGTGTAATCACTTTCGTACCCACGCAAGAGATCTGTCCAACCCTACACGCCCACCTCACGATTCGTTGCCCACTGTGGCAATCGGCTGAAGGCATCTGCCATGCATGCATCGACACCGTTGAACTCGCGACCGACGAGACACTTCAATCCATTCTGAACGGCACGCCCGATGCCTCTCAAGACGGTCGCATCTTCACCTATACCCTGTCCGAGCGCGAAGAACCCTACTGGTGCCACACGGATTCCACCGTACAAATCTGGTTTCGAACGGAATTACGCCGCCGCGTCCACCACCTGGCCCAGGGAAACGAACACGCCGCCTGGAAAATCCTGAATGCTGACCATCTGGCAGTAGACGAAGGAGATGTCTAACCAGTTGGCATCGACCGAATAGTGGTAATTCAAAAAGACATTGGTAAGTTCCAAACATAAGGAGGTATTATGCAAGATTCAGGAAAGCGGTATGCAGCGGAGTTTTTGGGCACCTTTACGTTGGTGTTTGTGGGTACATCGGTCGCCACCTTGCAGGGATTCCTGCCGGGCTACGGCGATACGGGATGGCTGGGAATCTCGATGGCCTTCGGAGGCACGCTCGCCGTGCTCGTGCTGGTGATCGGACCCATCTCCGGGTGCCACATCAATCCTGCCGTAAGCATCCCGATGGCGCTATCAGGGCGTCTGGAATCGAAACACCTGCCGGGCTATCTCATCGCCCAGTTCGCCGGGGCTTTGGCCGCCAGCGCGGTGCTACTCTTCCTGTTAAAAGGCGTTCCTGAATACGTTTTGGCCGATCATGGGCTGGGTGCGAACGGAAATCCTCGCGACATGACCGTCGCAACGCTGTTCGGATGGGAAGTGGTTATGACCGCCCTGTTCCTCTTCACGATTTTCTCGGCGACACGCGAGGGTGCACCGCCAATTGCTCCCCCGCTCGCCATAGGCGGATTTCTCTTCGTCGCTCATCTCATCGGCGCGCAACTTGGCGACTCATCCCTAAATCCTGCGCGCAGCCTCGGACCCGCCATACTGGTCGGAGGGGACGCGCTCAAGATTGTCTGGATATTCATCGTGGCCCCAGTCATCGGCGGCATCATCGGCTGGGTCATGCACCAAGGACTTTACGGAGACGGAAAGTCGACTGATTAGTCTATAGACTCTTCGCGCATTCGAGAATCGCATCGTAGTTCGGGTGTTCGGCGATTTCTGGACAGTATTCAACATACGCCAGTTTATCGTCGGCACCGACTACGAAGACCGCACGGCATAAAATACGCAGATCCGGCACAAGCGTTCCATATTTCTTGCCGAAATCCGTGCTTTTGTGATCGCTGAGGGCCGTAAATGAGTCCGCGTCCAGCGATTCCGCGCCACAGAAACGACCCAGCGCAACGGGCAGATCACAACTGATCGTAATAAACTCAATATTCGGAAGTTTCGCGGCTTCTTCGTTGAATCGTTTAGTCTGTTGCGCGCACACCGGCGTATCCACCGACGGCACAACGCTCAGGATGCGTACTTTTCCCTCAAAGGTGTCCAGCGATATATCAGACACCAAATCTTTCTTGAGAGTGGCGTTCGGTGCGGCATCGCCGACAGACAACTCGGGACCTTCAAGCGACAGTGGGTTTCCTTTTAGCGTGGTGGATCGATCAGACATGGGTGGACTCCTAAAATTGTCTCGGGTTTCAGCTCGGGTGGTCGTGCAAAAAAGAACTATAACGCAAACGTCGAAGCATTGCAACGCGGGAATCGGCACACTTACTTCGAATCCCTAAAATCCATCTTGAAGCCTTCGCCAAGGTACGTCTCGCGCGCAACGGGATCGTTGGCAATGTGCTCGGGGCTTCCCTCGGTAAGAATCTTGCCCTCGCTCAAGACGTACGCTCTGTCGGTGATTGACAAGGTCTCACGCACATTGTGGTCCGTAATCAGAACACCAATACCGCGCTCTTTGAGGGCGGTAACCGTCGATTGCAGATCCGCTACCGCAATAGGATCAATCCCCGCGAAAGGTTCATCCAGCAGAAAGACCTTCGGGTCAGTCGCCAACGCACGACAAATCTCGACGCGGCGACGTTCTCCCCCGGATAAGGTATACGCCTTCGAATCGGCAATGACTTCTATATCGAGCTCCTCCATCAACGCGTCCGTGCGCGCATGGCGCTCTTTCTTCGTGAACCCACGATGCTCAAGAATGGCGAGGATATTCTGACGGGCGGTCAGATCGCGGAACACCGACGGCTCCTGAGCGAGATAGGCCATGCCTTCGCGCGCGCGCTTGTACATGGGCATACGGGTCACGTCTTTTCCGTTGAACGTGATGGTACCTTCCGACGGACGCAACAACCCGATAACCATGCTAAAGGTAGTCGTTTTTCCGGCGCCGTTCGCGCCCAGTAAACCGACGACTTCGCCAGGTGAAAGGGACAGAGACACGCCATCGACGACCGTGCGCCCTTTGAATTTCTTGCGCAATTGCGTCGTCTGTAGAATCGCGGGTTCCCGGGCAGGAGTCTGTTTCGGTGTCGACTTTTTCTTGGGCTTTGCTTTGGGCATGAAATCGGGATTTACTTCTTTATCAGTTCCAGGTTGTCGATTCGAAGTTTATCCATTTCGATCATTCCAGTGTCCAGATCAATCTGAATGGATTCGGCATAACCCACTTCTCCGTTTTCGCGGATGATTTTCGATTCGCCAATAAATTCAGCGTTCATCGTCACTATATTGATAATCGCCTTCGGGGCTTCAATCTGCAATTCAGCGTTGCGGATGATGACATCACCCGTCAAGATCATCTTCGATACCGAATCGTCTTTGGAGTCCGTGTAATCAAATACGATCTTGGTGGCTTTCACCTCCATGTTGTTGGCCTCATCCTCCGCCACGAAGGTCAGATGAACACCCTGCTCCAGGCTTTGAATGAACTGGCCGGACTTATAATTCAGGTACGCTTTCCCGGCTTCATGCAACATAACCCGCTTGAAATTTGCTGTTTTGGATTGTGCGACCACTTCGCCTGCGGACAGTGCGCCCGCCATAATAATTGTTATACCAATGAGCCACTTCATACGCTACATCTCTCCAAGTTCAAAGGTTCCGGTTACGTTCTCAAGTACTATCGTACCAATTTTGGGTTCAATCCGAATGCCTTGCGCCTCCAGGTCCATCTCTTCGCCTTTGAGCGTTACGGCCTTATCCGAATAGGCCAATCGATTCTTGTTGTCCCATAATATTTCTTCCAGTTGCACGGCCATAGTACCGATTGTCGCCTGAACATTGCCCGCAAGAGTCGCGGTCGCACTTTCATCATCTAGTGATCCGGATTCGGCATTCAAGACCACGTCTTCACTGTCTTCGCCGTAGATGATCGCCTCGGGCTGCGTCAAGATCCATCCGCCATTGGCGTTACCATCCGCAGTGACCGCCCGAACATAAAACGTGGGCTTTTGTCCCTTCGCCGATGCGCTCATTTCTTCATACATACGTATTTCCGGACGCTCGATATGCATCATGTCCAACCCGCCTGATTCAGAAATTAGTTCCTGCACGTCACCTTCGATAGCCACAAGAGTCTCCGAAGGATCGATCACTTCTGGAGTTGTTACTTCCTCCACAGGCGATGCCGCCTCTTGCCGCGGTTCTGGCGCTGTCGAAGAACCGCAGCCCGATGCCAATACGATCAAGCCCCCTATCGCAAAATAGCGGATCATTCTATTTCTTGTACATTCTTGGTATAGATCGCTCGCAACCCTTTCATGGTCAGTAGCGAATCAACCACATCAATCGACTTCGCAGATTCGGCGATGGTCCGCGCCAATCCACCTGTCGCTATCACCTTGGGCGACGTACCCGTTTCATCCGACATGCGCCGCACGAGTCCATCTACCAGATCCGCATAGCCATAGGTGAGGCCGGAACTAATATTGGATACCGTGTTACGCCCAATGACCGTTGGCGGCGTTGAAATCTCGACACGCGGCAATTTGGCACAATTTTCAAAGAGCGCATTCGCCGATAACTGAATGCCCGGCACAATGATGCCCCCTTTGTACTCGGCTTTGGCAGAAATATAGTCGAACGTCGTTGCCGTACCGAAATCGATGATAATCAGCGGGCCTTCATGTTCTTCGAGCGCACCGACCGCGTTGACCAATCTATCGGCACCGAGCTCTTTGGGGTTTTCGTTGTGCAGCTGGATACCCGTCTTGATACCCGGCTCGACCATAAGCGGTTCGATCCCGAATATCTTCTGCGTCATCGCGATGAGGGCCTGGTTTACCTGAGGAACAACGCTCGAAATACAGCAGCCGGTTACCGAAGAAGGCTGAATATCATCTTGATGAAACAGCATCGTCAACAGCGTACGCAATTCATCGCTGGTGCGGTAATTTTCCGTCGCGATGCGCCAATGCGCCTTGAGATCATCGTCGTCGTAAAGCCCGATCACCGTATTCGAATTGCCAACATCCACGGCAAGTAACATAGTCACACATCTCCCGTTAATACTTCGATTTCACCGCTCATAATGCGCTCAACGCCGGTCGAGGTCTCCACTATCAGCGCACCAATCTCGTCGATGGACTGCACTACGCCCTCAACACTGCCACGCCTAATTCGACGACCGACGATGTTGCAGGCCTCGGACCATTCATCCAACACGGACCGCTCATTGCCCGACTCCAGAAGCATAACCTTTTGGTCGAGATTGGTCAAAATGTCGCGCAACAGTGCGAGTCGGTCCCAGGATTCCCCCCTAAGCGATTCAAGCGATCCAACACGCTCCCGCAACTGCTCAGGAAAATCCTCAATTCGTTGACGAACGTTTACACCGATGCCCAGCACCGTTTTGTCGTTCCGATGTTCCACCAGAATCCCGCACACTTTTCGGCCATCCACCAAAATGTCGTTGGGCCATTTGATGGTCGCCGGACACCGCGCAATGATCGCATCCCGTACCGCCAACGCGCCGGCACAAGTCAACCCTTGCACAAGCCCGTCGAAACATGCCGTAAACCACAGTCCCACGCCCGGGTCACTGAACCACGTGCGTCCCAGTCGTCCACGACCGGCCGACTGTTGGTCCGCCACGTAAACCGTACCGTCTTCGCCGTGCTCAAGTGCATACGTATTCGTGGAGTCAATGGTATTAAATGCGATAATTTTTCGGCCGATACGCCGAGTATTCAGCGCAACCTCAAAGGCCTCTTGGCATTCTTTCTCGAAACCCGACGCGGTCATGAATCGATGGTAATCGTCAACGACAAATCCGCCGCGTTTGCTGAATGCGTGATGGCGCCAACCGAAATAATATGGACACCCGTCACGGCAATCTCACCCACGCGCGCCAACGTCACATTTCCGCTGGCCTCAAACAGAATACCTTTGTCCTTGCCGGATGCCACTGCCGTCGCCATATCGTCCAGAGACATATTGTCGAGCATAATCACCCGCGCACCCGCATCGGTCGCCTGCGCGCATTCGTCCAGATCACGAACTTCTATTTCGACGTTCATTAAGTGATGCGCTCCGGCCTTGGCCAACGCAACGGCTCGTCCGATTCCGCCTGCAGCCTGGACATGATTCTCCTTGATGAGGATTCCATCGGAGAGGCCATGCCGATGGTTGTAGCCACCCCCATCGCGAACAGCCGCCTTTTCCAGGTCTCGCAACAAGGGTGTCGTTTTACGCGTGTCACATATCCGGGGCTGATACTCGCCAGTGGCCTTCACATACATAGCCGTCGTCGTCGCGATGCCGGACAGGTGCTGCAAAAAATTGAGCGCCGTCCGCTCGCCGGTCAACACACCCCGCGTGAGGCCCTTAAAACGGGCTACAACCTGCTTATTCTCGAAAGTGGAGGCATCATCGGCGGCCTGCCAATCTTCAATATCCGCCTCAACATGGTCGAAAATTCTCCGAAAAAGTGAAATTCCGCTCAAGATACCGTCCTGCTTCGCGCGAAGCGTGGCCGTGCATCGGGAATCTTCAGGAACAGTCAGTTCCGAAGTAATATCGCCAGCCCCAACATCCTCATGTAGAGCCATTCGAATCAATTTGTCGAGCTTTTTTTCACTCTGACCATTCGTCATAAAAATCATTCATACAACAGGTTATCACGCAAAGGGAAGTCCGCATTGTAGCATGGGTACGGAATGGGAGTCGAGTGTTCACAATTGTGCACAAGTTGGCCGCGCGAACAATGCCGTACAATTTTGAACAAACGCGCGTTATCTATTTAGTGTTATTCATTTTTATTATTTTAGAGTGTAACCCTATTTATATTCCCTCTTATGGCTCTTCCATCGAAAATATCCCTCCACCTGCGCCTTCTGGCACTGTTTATGCTCTGTAAAGAGAATACCAATTCGGAGGATGTATCGTGTCTACCACATATCAGTCGCAATCAGAACTCTCGACAGACGCTCATTTGGACCTGCTGTCAATCTGCTCAACCAAGTCTGAACACCCAAACGAGCTCTCGCCATTGCTACGGGCAGCCTCGTGGGGTTTCGAAGAAATCGTGGATAAATTAATTTGGGGAGGGGCCGATCTCACGGAATCGGATGGCAATGGTGAAACCGCCCTGCACAAGGCCGCGCGTTTTTCCCAATTTCCTGTCGCTCTACGATTGTTACGCGCGGGTGTTTCGATCGATGCGCTGGATTCGCTGGGCATGACACCGTTGCATTGGACCGCCCTCAATGGACACGCTCAATTGACGCGCCTTCTCCTCATTCATCAAGCCGATCCGACAATCCTGGACTATTATGCAGGAGGCATGACCCCTGCCGAGATGGCGCAGTTGATGGGGCACGACGTGATTTTAGATCTGCTCGAACGATACAAACGGACCTCAAAAGTACACTAAGGTCCAACGTCACCCCTTAAGAATATCCTGTACTGCCCGAACCATGTCCGCACGCTTTACCGTGACCTGCGTATTCCTGCCTTCCTTACGGTACGCCTCACGATCATCGATGTCTTTTTTGAGCTGTTTACCGGTAATCAGATCTTTGACCGCCACTTCTCCATTCGCCAATTCGTCTTCACCGATAATGACGGCCACCGGAATTTCGCAACGATCCGCGTGTGAAAGCTGATCCTTCATCCGCATCTTTTTCCCGAAATACGCTTCAGTACGGATACCCGCTTCGCGCAATTCATTGGCGATGAGCAAGGTCTGTGCGGGCGGAATATTGCCAAGCGATACAACAAGCACCTGCACCGTCGTTTTAATCGGTGTCACGGCTTTCAACTTGGTCAGAGCAGCCATTAGACGATCCAGCCCCACCGACATGCCCGTCGCAGGTATTTCACGGTCCAGAAAACGCCCGACCAACCCGTTGTAGCGCCCGCCGCCCATAACCGATCCGAACTTCGGTGCTTTGGGGATGATGGTTTCGAAAACAGGCCCGGTGTAGTAGTCCAATCCGCGCGCAAGGCTGGGTGAAAACCAGGCGTGTTCTTCGGCCACACCGAGTGCTTCCAAAACTTCAGCCAATTCGCGCATTTCCGTCAGTGCTCCCGAAGTGGAATCCGAGGCGGGCAACTGTGTTTCAAGATGGTCCACGATATCGAGTCGAGATGTCCCCTTCGTGCTGATAAATTCGATTATTTTTTCGATGGTTTCGGAATCCAGATGAACACCCGGAATCGGGTCGCCGGATTTATCGATGCGGCCCTCACCCAATTCAAGTCGAATATTATCGATGCCGACCTTTGCCAGTTTATCAATCACGCGCAAAACATGTTTCTGCCGTTCGATTTCGTTAATGCCGCATCCGAACAGGAGCGCGTCGATGAGCTTACGGTTATTAATCAGCACGCGAAAACTGGGCGCACCCACCGCCTGCATCACTTCGCACATGATCGCGATGATTTCACCATCGACTGCCACCGAAGTGGAACCCGCCGCGTCGACGTCGAACTGCGTAAACTGGCGAAACCGTCCGGGTCCAGGTTTATCCGCGCGCCACACCGGCCCAATGGCGTATCTGCGTACAGGGACCTTCAGTTTATCGGGATATTGTGCGAGCAGGCGCGAAAATGGAACCGTCAAATCAAAACGCAGGGAAATATCTTCGCCCTCCGGACTCTCCAGACGAAATAAATCCTTGTTGGTCTCTTCGCCCCCGGTTCCCATCAGAACGTCGAGATACTCCAGCGCAGGGGTCTCCAGCGGCACGAAACCGTACTTCTCGAAAATACCCTCTATCGTGCGGATAATCTGCTTTCGATGAATCAGATCTTCCGGCAATAAATCCTGAAAACCTTTCAACGTGCGAGGGTCTACCTTAGACATGTGTGTACCTTATAGTCATTAAAACAAGGGGGGAACTCTGCAAATTCTACTACAACTACCGCTATTCCTGCAAAAGTACCCTTCTTTCTTCTTAGGAAAGAAGAAAGAAGCAAAGAAGAACCGATATTTGCTCCGCAAGAAAGCATGCGTACTTCCATCAGGAAATACGAAGTATTTCCCGGCTTTCTTTGGCATTACCTTTCTTTCTCGAAAGAAAGGTAATTAGTCTTGGACTTTTTTGCGGCGTTCCATGAGTTCGGCGAAGGTGGTGAGGATGATGCCTTCTTCTTTCATAACCTGTTTGAATTCAGGATGCATGACCGCTTCGAGATCGCCGAGGCGCGTATCGGTCGAGCCTGTGAATACGGGAAACACTTCGCTCGGGTCGGTGCAATGCATGATCATCATGGTCACGCCGGGCTCGATATCGCGCAAGGCTTCCTTGTATTTTTCCAGCTTCTCCTCACGTTTCCAGCCGTAACTCGTGTTGTGCAGGTCGTCGAGCACGGGCAGTCCGCCGCGCCAGATTTGCATGCCCATGGCTTTGATCATTGCGACAGGGAAATCGGAATATTGTATACGGGTAAATTTACCCGCGCCGCCCGGCACCATGATAGGTATCTGTTTTTCGATACCAATCTTGATGTACACCGCGATGAACTCTGGACTCTCGAAGATGGTCCCCATGTGCGAATCCAGATGCGTCGGTGTGAAACCCATCGTCAATGCCCGATCTAGTTGCGCACGAATCTCGAATTCCACTTCCTCGGCGGTCGCGTGTTCAACCGTCTCGCTCGTCTGCCCCCACATGGCGCCTTCGGAATCGACGAGGCCAGGCGTAGTGGGTTTTCCCGCAACAGGCCCCCAGCGATATTCATCCCATTCGGAATTCAAGGTCAAGTGTAGCCCTGCATCAACACCGGGATTCTCCTTGATGTATTTGACGATTTCCGGCACCCATGGACACGGCATCATCACGCTGAACGAGCTGGCGGAGCCTTTTTCGAGTGCGGCAATGGTTCCCATGTTCGAGTCGTGGGACATACCCGCGTCGTCTACGTGTACGATGAGGGCCTTCGTGCCTTTGGGCCAGCCGAGTTTTTCGGCGTAGGTTTGATTATCCTGTGCGGATGCGATGCCTGCGGACAAAATCAATCCGGCGGTGAGTATATGCTCCAGTGTTTTCATGGCGTCTTACTCCTGTTCGTCGGACGTGTCGGCTTCTTTCACCGCCTGACGTCGTTCCATCAATTCACGGAAGGTCGTCATCACGATGCCCTCCTCTTCGATAACCTCTTGAATACGCGGATCGAGCATCGCGTCCAAATCGCCACGCCGCAGGTCGCCCGAACTCGAAATTTCATCAAAATTTTCAAAGGTGTCCGTGCAATGCAGAATCATCATCGTCACGCCTGGCCCAAGTCCGCGAATGGCTTCAACATATTCATCGACTTTGTCGTCGCTCTTCCAGTCGTAACTGCTCGAATGCAAATCATCCAAAACCGGCAGGCCACCGTCCCAGATCTGTTGGCCATAGGCCATGAACTCTTCCGTGCGTCGTTCTGGATTACGTCCCACGTATTTATTGTGTCCTGCAGGAAACATCACGGGAATCTGTTCTTCGATGCCAACTTTGATATAGCGTTCCAGAAACGGCATGTGGGCGAAAAGCGTCCCCATATGCGAATCCATGTGCGTCGGTTCAAAGCCCAGATTCCGGGCGCGCTCGATTTGCGCGCGAATTTCGATTTCGACCTCATCCGGTGTTGCATGTTCTATCACCAGCGGCACGTTGTCCCACAAACAACCTTGCTCGTCAGTCAATCCCGGCACAACCGGTTTACCCGCGAGAGGAGGCCAACGAAGAAAGTTCCATTCCGAGGTCAACGTGAGATGCAGTCCAGCATCCACCGTCGGATTCTCGCGCACGTACTTGGCAAACTCCGGCACCCACGGACACGGCATCATGATGCTCACAGAATTGGCCGCACCGTCATCAATCGCGCGCCACGTGCCCACGTTGGAGTCGTGCGACATGCCCGCGTCGTCGACATGCAATATCAGCGCGCGCGTGCCTTCCGGAAAGCCCAGACGCTCGGCCCAGGTTGGCTCTGAAGGGGCTTCGGCTACAGTCTCCGCCTCTGGAGATTCTCCTTCGGTGGAGTCGTCTGCCGGGCCGCATCCGACGAAAAGTACGCTCATTATGAGCAATGAATAGACGTTGATCAGGTGAAATTTCATGGCAAAATTCCTGCTTTCGTGAGACACACTGGCTAAGAGAGTATTAGACTCGATTTCGGGGGAAAACTTCAATGCCTATTTCTGCGCCATGAGAAAGGCAACCAGCGCGTCGAGTTTTTCGCCATCGGCCATGGTCGCGGGCATTATCGTGTCAGGCCGGAAAGATTCGGGGTCGGTAATCCATCCCCGTAAATAGCCTTCCTGCAATCTGCTGCCGATATGCGTGAGTTCCGGCCCTTTCGTCTCGCCTGCACCATCCAACTTGTGACACGTTGCACAGAATTCTTCTTCGTACACTTGGCGTCCCAGCGCGATCACGGGATCTTCGTCTGTTTCCGATTCGACTGCGGCGTGCTCCAGAGCGGCGTGCGACGCGTTGCGGTATACGCCCAGGATGGTGAGACCGACAGCGGCGACAATGGCCAATGGTTCCCATCACGATGACCGGTTTTCGGTCGCTCAGCCGTGTCGATTTTCCGCGATCGAGCCAAGGCAACAGCACAAGCACAGCACCCACAGCCGAAGGCAGCACAAACGTGGCCACTACGTAAAGTGCCGGCGGCGTCATGCGCAGAATCTCGAAGTGTGCGTTGAAATACCACTCGGGAATCGGGATGTAGGCATCGTCGGACAAATCCAGCGGCGGCGAATGTGGGCCGCCATAAATGAGAGCGACCGTCATCAACAAAGCAAGACCGACTGACACGGTAATCATGTCTCGGAAAAACTGTACGGGGAAAAAGGTATCGGTGTCGCTTGTGGAATCCTGCGCAGGTCGAAGCGGACTGTGTTTTCGAAGCAGATATAAATGCAATGCTGTAATCAATCCGAGCAATGCGGGAAGCAGCATGACGTGCAAGGCGTAGAATTGCGTCAAGGTCACGGCACCCACCGTATCACTGCCTTGAATGAGTTGTTTGATATGCGACCCAACGACAGGAACGGAGGAGGCGATTTCGATGCCGACACTGGCAGCCCAATAACCCATCTGATTGTAAGGCAGGAGCTGACCCGTAAACGCGATTGCGACCGTGATGCCCAACAGAGCCAGCCCGGTCAGCCACACACCTTCACGCGGCGCACGGTACGCACCCGAATAAAAAACACGCAAGGTATGTAAAAAGAGTGCGACAATGATGAATGAGGCCCCCTGATAATGCAATGAGCGAACAAGACTGCCGCCCAACACAGCTTCATTCACGAACTCCAAAGAGGCATGGGCCGCTTGCGGATGAGGCAAGTAATAAAGGGCCAACAGGAACCCGGTAAGGATTTGAACGAGCAACAGAGCACCCAGCAAACTGCCAAGCGTGTTGCGCCAACCCGTCGACGCGGGGATTTCTTCCTTCAAAAAATGTTTCGCTCCAGAAATCAGCGCGCTACGAGACTCGATCCAATCAAAAATGGCCTGCTTGCGACTCATAACTCAATCACCAGCTCTTCGTTCTCGACGCGGGCATCGATACGGGGTAGCGATGCGGGGGGTGGACCGGCAATCATGGTTCCATCAGCGGCGTATCGTCCTCCGTGACAAGGACACTCGAATTCGCCGGCCTCATCGTGCCAATTGACACTGCAACCAAGGTGTGTGCAGGTGGCCGAAAACACTTCAGGATTGCCGTCAGCATCCACGCGCACGAAAAGTTTCACCAGCTCGCTCGTGGATTGCCATCCGTCCTGCACCGTGCGTTCGTGTTTGACCAGCCTAAAGGTTTCGCCGTAATTCCACACGGAACCAAGGTTCAAGGCCTGACCGGACTGACGCATGCGTAACGGGTTTAACGCGAAGACCGTGGACGGCCCGCCAAACACTGCGGTCCATGCAAGGGCTAGGGAAGTCCCGATCTGGGCAAGAGCGGTTCATCTGTTGGTAGGCTCGGACATGGTTTGTATCGACTTATAAGTAAAAGAGAAATCTCCCTCGACAACCGAGGTCATCGAGGGAGATTTTCAAATTAGGATAACGGTCGGCTTAGTACTGAGCCATGTAAACGACGATCCAGCTGCCGTCACGCTTTTCGAGATCAAACTCAAGCGTGAGCGCGCCGAAAGCACCTTCGAGGTCGATAGGACCTACGGAAGCTTTGTCGCCTTCAATAGAGGTTTCGCTACTGGACTGGTCAACTTCGATGCCATCAAGGAAGCCCTGCTCTTTAGCGCCAGCAAGGAATTCTCTCGTTGCATCACGGTCACCACCCTGATCGGACTCGAAGTCTTCAGAGTAGAAAGAAACCATTTTATCGATGTCTTGTCCTGCAAGCGCAGCCATCATTTCGGCAACGATTCCGTTCACGACATCTTCATCACTAGCTCCGCCGCCTGTGGACGCGCAACCCGTCAATACAACCATAGACAGTGCCAATACGCTCATTTTCAAAAGTGCTTTCATGGAATTATCCTTTCCTGTTAAGAAGCCCTAATAACGATTTGAATGAGTCCCTTATCCGCGGGTTCCCGCGAATTCAGGCCCACACTATAGATCGAATTCGGTAGGGACTGCAACTAATAATTGCTAACTTCGACTCCAGCCGCGGCCAAAAGGTTTCTATTGTCCCAGATCCATCGGATTCACCCGCACCCAGACCGCGGGCACACACAACACGAGCATGATTACGCCTGGAATCAAAACTGCAGGCGCATCGTGCAATACGTGATCCATCGGAAGCCGCCCACTGGCGATGTCCACCACGTGCAACGCGGCGTGGCCAGTCACGAACAAGGTATTCCCAATGTGAACGATACGGCACTTGGTCAAATAGGGAATCGACCACAAAAATCCGATACCGGAAATAATATAGGCCAGCCCGATATCCCGAATGAAGTGGCCGTTGTAGGCCCCGGTATCGGGAATCTCCGCAGGCAGGTTGAAGTACCAGTGCTCCGGCTGATCGATCATGTACACGCCGTTAGCCAGGGCAAGCACGCCCATAATTCCATAAAATATTCGCAATCCCATGAGTCTCTCTCCTAGTCCTGACCCGGACGATACTCGCGCTCAAGATGTTGACGAATTTCCGCCTCGTCCATCCACACCGGCTTCAACTGACGCTGTACAAACAACGGCGCCTGATCCGCGTAATGGAGAGATGTCGCATCCAGCGTTGCACTGCCGTATTGATGGATGCTCTCGGATGACACGCTGCCGTCCGCATCCCAATCGACGAGCAATACATAACAATCCCCGGCGCGCCCTTTGAACTGAGCGGTCTCTTCGTTCAGGCCGCCATACACCGCATGCAAAATGTCGGGACCACCCCCCACGCCGATGTTCACGTCACCGCGAATGATTCGATTCACATCGGACCACGGCACGTCGATACGACCATGCACATCGACCAGAAGCTGCGCCGATTTCTTCAGCGAAGCAATCAGTACGGCGTCATCGGGAACATCGCCACTTCCACGCACCAGCGGGACGACACTCATCACCGCAATCGCTGCACCGCGACTTTCAGGATGCGTACTCATGTCCCAGCCATTGATAATCTCTATCGATTCGGCAACCAACTTATCGTCTTGCGCGGGAAGCTGCTCAATCGCGGCCAGGAATTTCGCCATGACCGAATTGTTCGAATATTTCATGTCGAACTTGTAGCGATAAAACTCTTCCTTCGTAATGGATTCATCCCCCCCGAGCAGCTCCATCGCACGCAATCCACGGTTGGTCATATTCGTTTCAATTCCGAAATTCGGGTCGAAATCCCCTTCCTCCGGATTTTCCGGCCCAAGGGTCGTGTTGAAGGGCGTATCGTTCGTATTCTGCGTGAATCCGGACTCGGGATTGATGACCATCGGCAGTTCTTCAAAGGGAAGATAGCTGTCCCAATTGGTCTCGGAAGTGTTGCCCGGCAGATACAGCTCATAATCATATCCCGGATTGCGCATGGGCAATCGCGCGTTGTAGATGTACATGATATTGCCGGATTTGTCGGCATAACCCACGTTCAACGACGCGATACCCTGGATTTTCATCGCCGCCATAAATTCGTCACGATTCGTGGACTTGTTCATGCGGTACCACTGCTCCACCTGCTGAATGTTGCCCATGCCCGCATAGCGAATTGCGTAGGTGCCGTGGTCCTGGCGAAGCACCGGGCCATGCACCGAACGAATAACCTCGCGCCGCACGTTCATCGTCAGATCGGAGCCGGGGTTAATTTTCACCTTCAACGTGACCGTCTTAATTTCAAAATCAAGCCATTCGCCATCGTATTTATATTGATCCGGGTTATCTGGATTGACTTCCAACACATAAATATCAACCAGATCGGGACTGTTCACCGTCATCGCCCAACCCAAGTCCAGATTGTGCCCGTGTCCAATCACCGGCATGCCCGGGAATAATCCGCCGACCATGTTCCAGCCTTCCTCGCTGTGAAGATGCGCTTCGTACCACGCGACCGGGCCTTCGTAGGGTTGATGAGAATTTACATTGAGAAAAGTACTGCCATCAGCCGATCGTTTCGGCGATACGCTGAACGTGTTGGATCCATAAGGAAGTTGTTTGGTCAAAAAATCGCGCGTATTCGCAAATGCGGTCTTGTACGAGAGATCGATTCCGTCTTCATGAACTTCTGCAGTCGCCTGTTTCGTCGCCACGGCACTCCTGCGCTCGTTCCCGAATAGTCGAAGCACCTGACCGTCCAACCCAAAGAAAAACGGAGCCTTGAACACGAATCCCGCCACGATGTCCTTTCCCGTCACCGGATAAATATCGGGAAGCTGAAGCTGGTCCGGGTGTTCCTCCGCGTATAGATTCACACCCGCCGCGTAGGCCTCACACAACGCACGCGTCTCGGGGGATAAATCCGTCTCATACTTCGCATTCACGTCGTCCCACACGCCCAGAAGATGCACAATGAAATCGATCGCCGCTGCATCGGGACCGTGCACCGATCCCCCCAGCGACCGCGTCGCAATCATCGTATCTTCAATCGTTTTGAAGTCGTCTTCGCAATGCGCATAAGCCAGGCCATGAGCGACATCCGCATCCGTCTTGCCATAAACATGCGGCACACCCCAGGTGTCACGAAGAATCTTGACGTCGTAAGTCTTCGCAATTATCGGTGCTTCTGACTCTACCGCTTTTGTCGGCGGCGCAGCGGACAGGGAATCGATCGTGCTGCACCCAGCAAGGATAGTGGCTATTCCAACAAAAACCAAAACTCTCAACATCTTCATGGCAACCTCCAAAAGAATCGGACAAACAATGTGAAGCTACCATCAGACCACGGCGCGCGCCATCATTGCAACTGCCACGATTGATTACGTGCGCGGATTCCACTAGTCTGTTTCTCAAGCGTTAACGCAAAAAGGGAGTCCCCATGCGAATCATCTGCGTCCTGCTCATTTTGGTATCAACGACGACCGCCGCAGATCTGCGCCCCACCGACATCGAACATGTCAAAGTCTATTCCGAACCAACCCGCTTCGGGGGCTGGCCCGCCAATCATGGCATCTGGTCGTGGGGCAACGAAATTCTGGTCGGATTCTCCGAAGGCGCGTACAAATACCTCGGTCCTGATCGCCATGCCATCGACCGTGAAAAACCGGAAAAACATTTTCTGGCACGTAGCAAAGACGGCGGACGGACCTGGACGATTATTGACCCCGCGCTAAAGGGCGATCTCATTCCTGAGGGTGGATTCCTGCACGGCGTTGCCCGGGATGACGTAAAAATCCCCGAGGCAATCGCCCAGACGGAGCCGATCAACTTCACCCATCCCGATTTCGCGATGACCTTACGCACGACGGACATCAATGACGGAAGTTCCCGGTACTTCTACTCATACGACCGTGGCGATAACTGGGAAGGACCATATCTGCTCCCCAACTTCGGCGCACCCGGAACCGCTGCACGAACGGATTACATCGTCAACGGAAAAAATGATTGCATGGCCTTCATCACCGTCGCCAAGAGCAATAAACAGGAAGGCCGCGTCATTTGCATCCGTACCCGAGACGGCGGACTCAGCTGGACGAAAGAAGGTGACATCGGCCCGGAACCACGAGGCTTCCTCATCATGCCCGCCACCGTGCGCATCAACGACACCGAATTGTATACCATCCTCCGCGCCCGTATAGGCTCCAAGCGCTGGCAACAAGCCTTCCGATCCAAAGACAACGGCAAAACCTGGACGCAAGAGGTCGACCCCGTCGACGACGCCGGGGAAGGCAACCCCGCCGCCCTCATTAAACTGAAAGATGGCCGCCTCTGCATGACCTACGGCTTCCGCGCCGACCCCTTCAGCATCCGCGCCAAACTCAGCTTTGACAACGGCCAAACCTGGAGCGACGACATCATACTGCGCGACGACGGCACCAACCGCGACATCGGATACACCCGCATGGTCCAACGCCCCGACCGAAAAGTCGTCGTGTTCTACTACATCAACGATGAAACGACCGGCCCAGAACGCTACATCGGCGCAACAATATTTGATCCGGATAGCATAAAGTAGTAAGCGCAGAGCATCGCATAGGTTCTTCTTTGTCTCTTTCTTCTTTCCCAAGAAGAAAAAAAAGGCCTACTCCCAAGCCAGCACGTAAACACCGCCCTCGGTCGCGGGAAAATCAAGCGTGTCGCCGTCGACGACATCGAACGATAAGACAGGATTCCAGTTTTTCTTGCGCCAGTGATACTCGTAGATGACCGGGGTCTTCTTCTCGGACGATGCGAAATCCTTGGGATTGAATCCGAATTCGAAATAAAGTCCCGCGGTCGAAGCCGACAGCGCGTCCGGCTCAAGCCAGATGAAATCGCTGTATAATTTCGCAGGGAGGCCTTCGCCGGACTCCATCGGATTCACTGGAATACGTTTTGCGATCACCGACGCGCCCAGAATATTGCAACACGCCGTGTATCTAACAGTGGCGGACTCGTCACCCAACTCGAACCAGAGAATCTCCGGGGGATTCGCCGTGATTTCTAGATCTTCGACATACGCCAGAGGAACAACCCCGTCAGTCGTGTACGTGTTGTCCGTTCCATAGGAAACGTTAAGCGTATACTTCAAGGTGCCCAATTGCGGAAGTACATCGGCGGGAATTACGAATCGATACGTATTCCCATCGGCGGCATCTTCATCAGCCAGAGTCGCCACAACTTCGCCGTGCCCCCCTCCGGGATAGGTATACGAAACCTGAACCCGGGTGATGGCGTCCAGACCCTTCAGGCGGAGAGTACCCTCATAGTCCTCCATCGGATCGGTCCACGTCACGCGAAATTCTTTTTCTTCACGCGTGTCTTGTGCATGGGTCGACATCGCGATCGCCACAACAGCAATCAACGCTATAAACATACGAAACATCATTCTCGGCTCCTCACGTGCATTATACAATAGAACCGCAAATAGGGGACAAATGTTCCCAGTACGCCTAATGATCCCGGTCCACGATGTACTGGGCCAGCGCACGCAGGTTGTCTGCCTCGGGGCCGAAGACGGAGAGCGCATCGATCGCATGATCTACTGTATCTCGTATAGATTTCTTCGCCGCATCCAGCCCCAACACTGAAACGTAGGTCGACTTTTTCTTTCCTTCGTCGCTACCGACTGGCTTTCCCAGTGCAGCTTCGTCACCGGTGACATCGAGAATATCGTCGGCAACTTGAAACGCTCGCCCGATAACAACTCCATAAACGGTAAGCGCGGTCTTCTGCTCACTCGACGCATCTGCAATTATTGCGCCGGACCGAATAGCACCGATTATCAGTGCACCAGTTTTTCTGGCGTGTAGCTCACTCACCGCTTCGATGCCGAGTGTCTGTCCCTCGCTGGCAAGATCAAGAAACTGTCCACCAACCATACCGCCGACACCGGCGTACGCAGCTATCATTCTGATGATACCAATGTCGTCGGCCTTGGCAGCTACATCAAAAGCCATCGTCAGCAACGCATCCCCCACTAGAATCGCGGTCGCCTCGTCGAAGACTTTGTGCACGGTTGGCTTGCCACGCCGCAGATCGTCATCGTCCATCGCAGGTAAATCGTCGTGCACGAGCGAATAGGTGTGAATCATCTCCAAAGCACAGGCTACTGGCATCGCATCGTCCGGATTTCCGCCACAGACTTTGGCCACTTCCAGTACGAGCGCAGGACGAAGTCGTTTCCCCCCGGCGAACAATGCGTAGCGAATCGCTTCGACCAAATGCTCGGGAGCATCCGTCCAGGTAGAAATATATTCTTCCAGCGCAGCCTCAACTTGCGCGCCGCGTTCCTTCAGAAAAGCTTCGGCATCCATCAGAACAGCAACTCGCCGTCTTCGTCCACCTCGTCTTCTTCGCCGTCGTCCTCCGAATCATCCTCATCGGACTCCTCATCTTCTTCATCCAGGGCAGACGTTTTCAACGCCCCGTCCGCGCGACGCGTCAGCTTCTCAATTTTTTTCTCCGCCGAAGACAGCGCCTTCTCACAGCGCTGCGCCAACTGAATGCCCTCCTCGAATTTCTTCAACGACACATCCAGCGAAAGCCCCCCTTCCTCCAAGGACTCCACAATCTTCTCCAACTTCTCCAAATCTTTCTCAAATTTTGGCTCAGCCACCGGTCTATTCTCCTGATTCAGTCTAATTCTTGTGTGCTTCGTTAATCGTTGCGTCGGCGCTGCCTTTGCCGAAGGTCAGTGTGACCCTGTCGCCTTTGGACAATTTCGCCGCATCCTTGACCAATTTGCCTGTATCGGCGTCCCGCACCACGGAATACCCTCGCCCCAGTATGGCTAGGGGACTCAGCGCATCCAGTTGCGCCGTCAGCGGTCCGAATCGCGCGCGTTTCCCGGCCACAGTTCCTCTCGCAGCAACACCCAGGCGACCACGCAGGCCTACGAATCGTTCTCGTGCCCCTACGAGCTGCGCGTCGGGTGACAGGAGTGCGAGACCCCGTGTCGCCGTGTCCAGGCGATATCGGTAATCCGACATGGATTCTTCCAGTGTACGCTCAAGCTGCATGGCGGCGTCGTCAACCCGTTGCCGTTGCTGCCGGAGTAGTTCTTCTGGACGTCGGAAAATGAAACTGGACTCAACGCGATCCAGACGCGCACGTATGGACTCCACGGTCGAAGCCAACGCGCGGCGCAGACGTTCCGAAAGTTGCATGACGCTGTCCACCAACGCCGCACGTTCCTGTACAATCAACTCGGCCGCGGCAGACGGCGTCGGCGCTCTTAAATCCGCCACGAAATCCGAAAGCGTAAAGTCAATCTCATGTCCCACTGCGGAAACGATGGGTGTCTCGCATGCATGCACTGCCCGCACAACGATTTCTTCGTTGAAGGGCCACAAATCTTCCAGCGATCCTCCCCCGCGTCCAATCACGATCACGTCAACGCCGTATTCGTTCAATGCGTTGATGCCCGCGACAATCTCCGGTGCGGCCTCGTCACCCTGAACGCGCGCCGGATACAGCAACACGTGCACATCCGCGAATCGCCGTTCCAATACGTTCAACATATCCCGAATGGCCGCGCCCGTTGGAGAAGTTACGATTCCGATTTTTTTCGGCAACAATGGAAGCGGCTTTTTGTGTGATTCGTCGAACAGGCCTTCCGCATCCAGCTTCGCTTTCAATTTATCAAAGGCCAATTGCAACGCACCCACACCCTTCGGCTGCATATCATCGCAAATAATCTGATAATTTCCGCGCTGCTCGTAGACCGTTACGAGCCCGTTGAGCATGACCTCCATACCGCTTTCCGGCTCAAATTTCAGTTTGGCGAGCTTGCCACGAAACATCACTGCGGACAACTGACTGGAAGCGTCTTTGAGCGTGAAATAGACATGCCCGGCAGGTGATACGCGCCAATTGGAGATTTCGCCGGATACCCAGACCTTGCCCACGCCGGATTCGATGAGGCCCTTGACCTGACGGGTCAGTTGGCTGACAGTCATCACATGCGTGCCCGTCTCAGCCTTCTTTGTTTTCGTCTTGCTCATCGCGCAATTGTACACCATCCACAACGCGGGAATCTTTCGCTATTTCGGGGCTCAATTGGATAGAATGAACGGCGAAACGACCGTTGAGGAATTATTATGTCCAACGTATTCGAACAATCCATTCCCGTGACCACGGATCAGATAGCACTGCCCATCGCTGAATTGAATGACCCCTCGGACGCACGTGCGCTGGAGGCGGCGTTGTCCCATATCGATGGCGTCCTGGACGTGTCGGTTGATTCTGACACGTCCGTGGCATCGCTCACCTTTGCCCCGAAGCGGGTGAATCGGACGGCGCTCGAAGAGGCCATTCACGCGGCGGGATATTCAGTAAAAAAAGACCAATCCAAGGTCGAACTCAAAATTGGCGGCATGACCTGTAGCGGTTGTGTCAACGGAGTCGAAAAAGCGTTGCGCGAAACATCCGGAGTCATCGAAGCCAACGTAAACCTGCTTTCGGAGCGCGCGAACGTCACCTTCGATCCCGATGCCGCGTCAAAGAGTCAGCTGGTCGGTGCCGTAGAGGCTGCTGGGTACACGGCCATCGTCCTTCGGGCGAATGAGGCGCCAACCTCGAATGATGACGTCGAAATTCAACTTCAACAGGCCCGGCAACGACTCATTATTTCCTGGGCGCTCACCGGACCCGTCGGGGTTCTCATGTTATTGCACATGACCGGCATATGGATGGCCCCCGGATACAATTGGTTGGAAGTCATACTCGCTGTCCCGGTGCTGGCAATTGCCGGTCGTGGAACCTTTGTCAAAGCCTGGAAGACATCCATCCACGGCAGCCCGAATATGGACGCCTTAATCGCGCTCGGCACCTCGGCTGCATTCATCACAGGACCGCTCGCGTTGGCCAACCTGCCCATCCAAAGTTTCGCAGCGGTATCCGCGATGATCATGGCCTTTCATCTGACCGGGCGTTACATCGAAGCCCGCGCGAAAGGCAACGCGTCCAATGCGATCCGTCAGCTCCTCGAACTCGGAGCGAAAACGGCCACGGTGATTCGCGATGGGGAGGAACTCGAAGTACCATCGGAGGAACTCGTTGTCGGTGACACGATTCTGGTGCGCCCCGGCGGCAAGATTCCCACGGACGGCGTCATACTTGAAGGATTGAGCGCGGTCGATGAATCCATGGCGACCGGAGAATCCATGCCCGTCGACAAACAACCCGGTGACACGGCGATTGGGAGCACCATCAACACGACAGGTGCCCTCAGAATTCGCGCCACCCATGTAGGTGGCGACACCTTCCTCGCCCAAGTCATTCGCATCGTGCAGGAAGCCCAGGGTACGCGCGTACCCATTCAGGCCGTCGCCGACAAAGTCACAGCCATCTTCGTGCCGGTGATCGTGGTCGTAGCAATGGCGACGTTTGCTGCTTGGATGCTTTTTTCTGAACCTCTTTCTGCAATCGCTGCACAAGCCGCACCTTATCTGCCTTGGTTGAATGCACAAGACACGACCGTGTGGTCCCAAGCCCTCTTCGCAGCGATTTCGGTCCTGGTCATTGCCTGCCCCTGCGCGATGGGACTCGCCACACCGACCGCGCTCATGGTCGGCACGGGTGTCGGTGCCGCACGCGGTATTTTGATTCGCAACGGCGAAGCCATTCAAGGCATGCGCGATATTCAAACGATCTGTCTCGATAAAACAGGGACTATTACCAGTGGAAAACCGGAAGTCGTCGAGATTCTCTGCGAAGAAAGTTCGGGGCACGCGGTTTTGACGACCGCCGCCTCTGTCGATCACGCCTCCGAGCATCCCCTGGCTCAGGCCATCGTACGTGCGGCCAAAGAACAGGGTCTGCCGTTAAAACCCGTTGACGATTTCAAGGCCTGGCCCGGGCAAGGGGTCACCGCGCGTATCGACGATCAAGAAATTATCATCGGCAAAGAAGAATTCCTGCACGCGCGGGGTGTCAACACCTCTGCCTTCTCGTTTGGAATACTCGAGCACCAGCAAGCCGGTCACACCGTGATTCTTATCGCGTCCAACGAGCAAGCCGTCGGTGCCATTGCGCTCGCCGACACACTCAAGCCCGGTTCAGCAGAAGCCGTGCGTCAATTCAAAGAAGATGGCATGAACGTCGTGATGATCACCGGAGACAACGAAAAAACAGCGCAATCCGTTGCCGCGTCGGTAGGAATCGATCGCATCCTGTCGAACATTATGCCCGAAGGAAAAGCGGATGCCATCAAGCAGCTCCAGGAAGAAACCGGGCGCGTCGCCATGGTCGGAGATGGCATCAACGACGCCGCTGCACTCGCGCGAGCCGACATCGGCATCGCCATCGGCACCGGTACGGATATCGCCATTGAATCCGCCGATGTGACGCTGGTCAACGGCGATCTCGACACGCTCGTCACGGCCATTGAACTCTCCCGCGCCACCTACTCCAACATTATCCAGAATCTCGTATGGGCCTTCGCCTACAACCTGCTCGCGATTCCGCTGGCCATTCTGGGGCTGCTCCATCCCCTCGTTGCCGAAGTCGCCATGGCCTTCAGCTCCGTCACGGTCATTCTGAATTCCCTGCGCCTCAGGAGATTCGCCAAATAGCGAAGCCCGGACGGTTGCATGAGCGTACCCGTGCTGATACGATAGAATTTATGAACTTTCAGCGCATACTGCTCACACTAATCTCGAAACTACCCGGCGGACTTCTTGTCAAGATAAGCGGTGGCAAGCCGCTAACGGTTGCAGGTCGCACCCTCGACCCGATGCTACAATTCATTCGATCCCAGGCCATGAAACAGCCACCCATGAGTAGCTTTACACCGGAGCAGGCGCGCGTAGGTATGGACACGGGGCTTGCCGCGACACAACCCAGACCACGCCAGATGGAAACGATCGAAGATGTTTCGATTCCCGGGCCCGGCGGCGCTATTCCCTGTCGACTACTGACGCCCCACGGCGCGAAAGAACCCTCCGTGTTGATCATGTATTTCCATCAAGGCGGATGCGTCATCGGCAACAAGGAATCCTGCGAACCCTTTTGCACCATCCTCGCCAACGAGACCAAGGCACGCGTGCTCACCGTCGGATATCGACTCGCGCCGGAGCACCCCTTTCCCGCTGCGGCAGAAGACGCACTTGCAGCATACGTGGAGGCCGTCGCTCACGCGGACGAATGGAGCATTGACCCGAAACGCATCATCGTAGCGGGCGATTCAGCGGGCGCGGGCCTATCTACGGTGATTAGCCAGTCCATGCGCGGCCAGGAATTTCCACAACCCTTTGCGCAGGTGCTCATATATCCCTGGGTCGAAGCTTTGGCCGACACCGAATCCTATCGTGAGCACGAATTCGGCTATCCTCTGGACAAGGCAACGATGGAATGGTTCGGCAGCCATTACTTGACGAACGAATCTGACCAAGAAGATTTTCGCGTATCCCCCATGCGCAATCCCGATCTGAAAAAACTACCGCGAACGTTGGTGTACACGGCCGGCTTTGATCCCCTACGCGATGAGGGCGCGCAATATGCCGAAGCCATGAAGGCAGCAGGAGTCAACGTGGATTACCAATGCTTTGACCACCTCACCCACTCATTCACCGCGCTCGGTGGAGCCGTACCCGCTGCATTGGAAGCCTGCGAACAGATAGGCGAAGACCTTCGAGCCGTTCTGAGCGAATCCCGAACCGATTAAAGCCGGGCCGTGATCCATTCGCCGATAAAGGTAACCACGTCATCGGGAATATCGTGCCCGCCCTCGAAAAAGTGGCTTTCCACAGGAAAATCAAACTCTTTCAAGATGGAAACACATTCCTCCCCTTTTTCCGTCTTGACGACATCGTCTTCCGTTCCATGAACGACCAGCGTGTCGAAGGGTTCGAGCCGGAACAACATGTCATGCACATCCGGCGGTAAATCGCCGCCACAGGCAATCACGCCGCGCGGCTCAACATGCCCCGCGGCAGCCGTCCGAAACGCCATCGCCACGCCTTGCGAGAATCCCAACATGAAAATGCGATCCCCGTCGAAGGTGTAACGCTCCCGCACCGACTCCACAAGTTGCCCCATATAAACAATGTTATCCTGAATCGTGTAATCGCGCATGTGACTGGTCATCCAGGAGAATCCCGGGCGCCCATTCTTCCAATAGAATTGGTTGATGCCCTGCGGTGCGATGATGAGTACATTTTGCTTACGAAGCGCCTCGAAATTCTTGATGAACCCCTTGCACGACTGACCGTAACCGTGGGTCGTGATCAGCAAGGCGGGAGGCGTATCAAAATCGCCCTCCGGCTCAATGACTGCGTGATACGAACTAAACGTGACAGGCATTCGATGAATTCCGACTTCACCCTCTTTTTCCACTTCTTCTATCATAAAATTCCTCAATCCTTAATTCTGCTGCGCAACTCATCGATCGACTTGTTTGCGCGGTGCTTATGCTGTTCCAGTTTCGCATTCGCTTTCAGCGCAACCTCGGAATGCTTATCCAACGTTATCGCACGTGTCCATAGGCGCACCGCACCTGCCGAATCGCCACGTTTGTACAGTACGAGGCCAAGATAATATTGGGCCAATGCGTAGTGACTGTCAGCTTCCACTGCTTTCTGAAAATATTTCTCCGCTTCCTTATACTTCTTCTCGTTGAATTTCTTGCGCCCAACTTCAAGATACCGCGATGCGTCGCGATGATCTTCCGTGGCCATGCTTCGGCGAACTTTTTTGCATAGTCCACCGACGAATGACTGTATTTGGTCGCCCAGATCGCTCATATTCATGCATCCTCGCATTCAAGTTTACCATTGATTGGGATCTGCCTCAACAAGGTGATACACTGCATCACAAGCGGGGGACATCGGCTCTCCGCAGAAGAACAGGAGATGTACCCCTGATCGACTGGTCAACGATGGGCTCAACTACGATGGGTCCCCTGCTGATTCTGGGCGTGATACTCGTCGCAGGAAGTGCCGGAGGATGGGTCGCCCGTCGCCTGCACGTGCCGTCCATTACCGGCAACATCATCGCCGGGTTGCTACTCGCCCTCACCCTGTTCAACCACACCAATGTTGCCCGTGAACTACAGGGACTGTCCGCTTTCGCCATCGGCCTTATTGCGGTCACCGCAGGCGGTCATTTTTCCTACCGTCGCATCCATAATGCGCTACGTCGCATCCTCTTCATCTCCATTCTTGAAGCAATAGGTGCGGTGCTCTTCGTTTTTTTCGCCTTACGCGCGTTCGGCACCGATGCCCGCGTCGCCCTGTTACTGGGATGCCTCGCAGCCAGCACCGCTCCCGCAACGACCGTCGCCATCATTCGCGAAAATCATGCAAAAGGCCCCTTCGTCAAAACATTGCTCGCCTCTGTTTCAATCGATTCCAGCTTATGCATCCTGCTGTTCGCCTTCGTGCATAGTCTGCTCGCG
>JAYGCN010000313.1:0-47442 GCA_046583315.1 Candidatus Hydrogenedentota bacterium | reverse complement strand
CGCCGGCATTTTCAAGAGCCATCACTGCTGCTTTTGTGCCCAGCTCTGCGCTGCCGACACCGTCTTCGGCGAACCGGCGTTCATGGATACCCGTGCGTTTCCGAATCCACTCGTCGTTGGTATCGCACATCTTGGAAATATCGTCGTTGGTGACCACTTTCTCCGGCAGAAACATACCGGTACCCACGATGCGTGCGCGTTTCAATTGTTCGGACACGATGATCCTCCTCAATATTTCACTTGGGGTCAGGGGAACAGGTGGTCACGGTGATCGTCTATCCCCCGTCCGTAGACTATTAGAACATTCCGTAGGGGTCCAGATCGATTTTCAGTAACACGTTGGCCGGAGAGGACTCGCCGAATTCATCACGCACCTGCCGCGCAAGGGTATTCAGCCGTTTACTGGACTTGGACAACACGCCCAGATTCCAACGATAGCGATTGCGCACACGGTGAATGGTCGCCGGAGCCGGTCCGAGCAGTTCCATGCCGGTGAAGCCCAGGGCATCCATTTGATTGCGAACGACCCGGTGCAAGTGGCTTGCGGAGCGCTCGGCCTCGATGAGGTTTTCACTCTCGATGGCGAGATTCATCATGCGGCGAAATGGCGGGTACGCAGCCGATTCCCGGAATTTAATCTCGTTGGCAAAAAATCCGGCGTAATCATGATTCGCGGCATGGATGATGGCGAAATGTTTGGGCCGGTAGGTCTGGATGATTACCTGCCCGGCTTTATCACCACGCCCTGCACGGCCAGCGACTTGAGTTAACAATTGAAACCCGGTTTCTGCTGCTCGAAAATCGGGTAGCGTTAATCCCGTGTCCGCGTTGACAACACCGACCAATGTGACCGCCGGGTAATCGTGACCTTTGGCGATCATCTGTGTACCGATGAGAATATCGATCTCGCGATCGGAAAATCGTTTCAGAATTTCGGCGTGACTGCCTTTCGTGGATGTCGTGTCCCGATCCATGCGCGCAATGCGGGCATCGGGATAGCTGCGCTGCAGGTAGTCCTCAATCTTCTGTGTTCCTGCGCCCAAATAAATCAGGGGGTTGAAATGGCACTGTCCGCACACCACCGGCACCTCATGGCGCGCGTCGCAATAATGACACGCGAGGTATTGTCCTTTCGCATGATACGTCAACGTAACATTGCAATGGTCACACTCTGCCGACCATCCGCATTGCGGACACAATACAAAAGGAGAGTGACCCCGTCGGTTGAGTAACAAGATGGTTTGTTCATAATTTTCGAGACGTTGCAGAATCGCCGTCTCGAGCATTTTGGACAACACGAGTTCGCCCCCGTGTTCTGCCGACTCAGCGCGCATGTCCACAATTTCCACTTTGGGCAACGAGCCCGAGGTGGCCCGCTGCAGCAACTCGATTCGAATAGATTTCCCGGTTTCGCTGTTTTGATAGGACTCGATAGATGGCGTAGCCGATCCGAGGATGCACACGGCGTGGTTTGTCTGAGCGCGCACAATCGCGACATCGCGCGCATGATAACGTGGCGTATCGGACTGTTTATAGGAGTTATCGTGTTCCTCGTCAACCACGATGAGTCCCAGACTGGGCAAGGGAGCGAACACGGCAGACCGGCCCCCGACAACAATCTGCACCTCGCCTCGTTGAACCCGTCGCCACTCATCGAAGCGTTCCCCCGCGCTGAGTCCGCTGTGCAGCACGGCGATGTGATTATCGAAACGGGCCATCAAACGGCCCACCGTCTGCGGCGTCAACGAAATTTCCGGTACCAGCATGATGGCGGATCGACCTTGCGCAAGAGTGAACTCCATCACTTGCAGGTAGACCTCCGTCTTGCCGGAGCCCGTAATCCCCTGCAACAAAAACGTCGAAAACGCTTCTTCGGCGATGGGTTTTATCATCGCATTGTAAGCGTGTTGCTGCTCGGGGTTCAGCGTGAACTTTTCGGCCTGAGCGGGCAGCGTATTGAACAGTGGATCGCGGTAATACTCGCGTTTCTCGATTTGAATGAGGCCTTTCTTTTCCATGGTCCGCGCTGTGGCAGATGAGGCTCCGTGTTTTTGATAGACGTCCTTGGCAAGGGCCTCGCCGGAACTCCGAAGAATCTCCAGATATACCGCCGCCTGTTTCGATGCCTTTCGCTGCAAAGCAACCAGCTGTTTCGCGGATAGATAAGCCTCAGAAACCAGCGTCAACCAGGTATCGTACTGCACCGTGATACGTTCTTCGTGAATAACCGTCGTGGCTTGTAGCAAACTCCGCCGCACCAAGGATTGCAGATCCTTCTTCAACGTAGGTGAATCAATGGCCTTCTTGACCGCCACCTCGGACATCGTACCGCGTGAATGAAACATGGCGACGAGTTCGCGCTGCGCATCCGTAAAGCGTCCCGCAGTGAGATTATTGGTCAGCAACGAATATTCTTTCGACGTGCGCACGGATAAGCCTGCCGGAACGGTACAATGCAGTGCCTCACCCAGCGAGCAACAGTAATATTGCGCAATCCAGGTGCACAGCTTCATCATGTCGGGTCGAATAATCGGATTAGCATCGAGCACCGCCTCCACGTCACGGATTTTTTCCAGATCGCATTCCGACTCGAGCGAAACGGTGTACCCGGTCTGAAATTGATGCTGAAACGGCACGACGACACGCATACCGGGCTGGAGCTGATCCGTCATGGACTCAGGAATGCGGTAGGTGAATAATTGATCGAGGGGAAGCGGCAAAGCCACATGAACGTAGTGGGGTGGAGACATATCGGGCTACTCGCGCAGCTCCGAATCCCAATACGCGGTATCGAGAAAACGTTGCCAACTGGATCGACTTTGAGCCGGAATTTTTGCGCCCAGGGTAGGCAACCAAGATGGCTTCACCGGTCTCTTGATCAGCGGCATATTGGCTTGATTCGGCGTACGATTCGCCTTGCGCACGTTGCATGCAACACACGCCAGAACAAGATTGTCCCAGGTATCTGTGCCGCCCTTGGATTGCGGTACAACGTGATCAATGGTCAACTCGGGTTTGTTGAGTTTCCTGGCGCAATACTGACACGTGTGTTTATCGCGCTCAAAAATGTTGCGGCGCGAGAACCGAACCTCACGACGAAAGAAACCGTTGAACGCATTCAGCAGAATTACTTCGGGTACCTGGATTTCCAGGGTCGGCGTATGAATCATGCGCGCCGTCTTTTTTATTTTAGACAGCTCGCACCAGTCTTCGAAATCGTAGAGGGAATAGTCTTCCGGATTCACCGCCCGGGCAAGATCCTGGTACAGCAGGCCCATCGCACGGCGCACGGATGCCACGTTCACGACGACCCACGACTTGTTCAGAACCAGAACTTGACCTTGTACCATGGTGTTGCACCTTTACCCAGTTTGCGATGGCATTTTACAGCGAACGCCAAGAGAAAGACTCGTATCAGTATAGAATTAAACCTACACCGATGCAAATCGAGCGTGAATGCGGTCAGGACTTCGAATCCCGATCCAGTATCAACAATATTGCTGGCAAAAGAAAGAGGTCTGCGAGCAACGCGGTGGCTATCGCGAACGCCGCGAGCAGTCCCATGTCTGAATTGAAGTTAAACGAGGACAGGAGCATGACCGAAAAACCGATAATCAATACAATAGACGTGGTGACGAGCGCGGGGCCAACGGTCGTAAACGCATAGCGCACCGATGCTTCAGGGCTCATGCCTTGCTCGCGACGACCGCGCAGGTATTTGGACATGAAATGCACGGTATCATCCACCACAATCCCAATCGCCAGACCCGCGACACAGGCGACGCCAAAATTAATACGCCCGAAAAGATAACCCCAGATGCCGAAGGAGATGATGAGGGGTACGAGATTCGGTACGAGACAGATGAGTCCATAACGAACGCTACGAAAGAGGACGATCAATAGAAGCGAAACCGTTACCAGGGCGATGGGGGTCGTGATCGCGATGCTGCGGATCGTATTTTCGGCGATACTGGGAAATAAAACGCCGTTCCCCGTAGCTTCGGATGCCATATACGCCGGCGCGTTGTTGTCCAGCCACGCTTCCCAGTCGATTTTCATTTGATTGATGATGCTCGAATTCTTGTCTTCGGTGATCACAAACACACGTGTCGCGGATTTATCGAGATTGATTTGGTTATTGAGATCCTGTCCGTAGGGCAGCGACATTTCATAAAGCAGAAGATACTGGGCGGCAAGCTCTGCGGTCTCCGGAATTCGATAGTAAGCCCTGTCGTCTTCGTGCATGTTCATGTTCAAGCGTTTCATCGTATCGGCAAGCGTGCTGACCTGGCTCACGTACGGCTGATCACGAACCCACCGCGCGAAGGCATCCAGTCGCTCAAGATACTCGGGGTCGGCGATGCCGCCGGGACCTGAAGACGGAATCGAAAATTCCAGTGCGTTGATGCCGGATAAATTCGCGGTCGTAAATTCCAAATCCTGACGAAATTGCGTGTGCGGCTTAAACCAATTGATCCAGTTATTCTTGAAATCGATGCCGTAGAGTCCCATTCCGCAGATCACAACAAATATCGACGATAGAGCCACGATTTCTTTCTTGCGGACCGCCACGGTGCCACCCAGGCGATCAAAAAAACCTTCACCTTCGGTGTGTGCGCGAAGTTTAGGTGCGGGTAGAATAGTCATCAGGGGCGGCAACAGCACGACGGAATAGAACCACGCCATACTGACGCCCATGGCCGTCATGAGCCCATATTCTTGAAGCGGAGGCACGTCACTGAATTGCGTCGTGAGCAGTCCGAGCGCGGTGGTGCATGTGGTGATCGCAGTCGCTCCAAAATTGATCTTCAGGCTGTGTTCAATCGCGTCCTCACGCGTCGAACCACTACGCACCTTGGCCAGGAAGGTCGTCAAAATATGGATACAATCCGCCACGGCCAGCGTCATCACGATGGTCGGCATGGCCGAAGAGGGCGCGGTCATGTGCAGATCCAACCATCCCGCAAGCCCCATGGCCGATCCCACAGACAACAGAATAACGGTCATCGCCGCCAAAGTGGCCCACAACGAGCGCAGAATGATGGCGATGGATATGAAAATCAGCACGTACATCAGCGGAGTCAGCAAATTCATATCGGCCATGGTGTATTCGGTGAACATAATCGATAGCACCGCGCCGCCTGTAAGCCGCACATCGATGTCGGGGTATGCCTCCTCAAAACGCGCCTCTAACGCGCGCGCGTCTGCAATCGGCTCGGTGCGCTCACCCCCGGCCACCCCCGGCAACACGAGCGTGACCGCGACAGCCGTGACGTGTCCCTTTTCCGAGATCAGGCGATTGACCAATGACGGTTCACTGAGCGCGATTTTTTCAATACCGGCAATCGACTCGACATTGAAGTCGCGTCCTTCCGGCACGAGGTCTTCGATGACGATGTCGTCCCCTTGCGCGTAGGAATGTTGATAGCTGGTAACGGAGTCGACGCGCGTGCAATGCGTGATCTGCCAGGCCTCTTCGCTAAGCCACTGCACCGCTTCAAGTGTCTCTTTCGTGAAGACCTTTTCATTCTCTGGAGCCAAAATGAACAGGATCACTTCTTCTCTGGCGTAGGTTTCTTCCAGCGCGTTGAGGGCTATCAGATGCGGATTGTCGTCGCTGAAGAAACTGCGGTAGTTGTCGTCGAACACAATGCGTGGCGCACCGGCTACCGTTGCGAACAGAACCAGAAACGCAAAGACCAGAAAAAACCAGCGACGTTGGACAACCGCGCGCGCATATCCTGCTAAAAACTGTTCTGTCATTAAAAATCGTGTTCCATGGGGTTCGGCTGTCCCGCAATTATCAATTGCTATAGGAATAGTAACAGACCGGATAAGGGAATCAAACCCCTCGCGCAAGTGTTTCGACTGTTAAAGTGAAGAATAGAAGACATTGGTGGTAGAGTAGCCACTCTGGAAATCGCTTTTGATAAGGAGTCGTTCCGTGAAATCTACTCTTCGTTTACTCGCAGCCGTGCTTGTCGGATCGGTCCCATGGATGGCGCAGGCCGAACTGAAAACCGAAAATGTAATTCTCGTTACGCTTGACGGGTTGCGTTGGCAGGAGGTGTTCGGCGGACTCGACAGCCGTCTGGCCAACCAGAACGTCGGCAACGTCAGAGACATTCGTTCGTTGCGCGAACGATTCAAACGGGACACGCCGGAGGAACAGCGAGAGGCACTGCTTCCCTTTTTCTGGTCGACTCTTCTTAAGGAGGGCCAAATTTGGGGCGATCCTGACTCGAAGAGCACGGTCATGCTGGAAAACGATCAGGTCTTCTCCTATCCCGGGTATAACGAAATCCTGAGCGGATTTCCCGACCCCGAGATTAAGTCCAACGCGAAAAAGCAGAACCTAAACGTGACCGTGTTGGAATGGGTCAACCAACAGGAAGACTTCCAGGGTCGGGTCGAGGCGTTCTGTTCATGGGATGTCTTTCCTTTCATCATCAATGAAGAGCGCAGTGGCGTACCGGTCAACGCCGGCTGGGAACACTTCGAAAATATGGGTGATGCAGCTCTGCAGAAAACACTGAACACGGTCACGGATGAGATGGCCCACTTCTGGCCCGGCATCCGCATCGACTGGATCACGCATGAAGGCGTACTGGATGCCATGCGACATCGCAAACCGCGCCTGCTTTATGTGGGCTACGGCGAAACGGATGACTGGTCACACGACGGACGGTATGACATGTACCTCGACGCGGCGAATCGCACGGATCGCTATATTCAGGATCTTTGGGAATTGGCGCAGTCGATACCAGAGTACGCGGGCAAAACGTCGATCGTAATCACCACCGATCACGGTCGCGGCGATGAGTACCCAGAGTGGAAGAATCACGGGAAGAACGTAGAAGGGGCCAAACAGATTTGGTTCGCCGTGATCGGACCCGACACGCCATCAAAGGGCCTCGTGAAGAAGGGCGACATCGTGCAGGGGCAGACTGCAGCAACGGTCGCGGCGCTACTTGGACTGGATTATGCCAAGGCTTACCCGAAAGCACGGCCTCCGGTAAAGGACGCCGTGGGCAGGTAGTGCGGGGCTATTTCTTGTCTCGTAGATGCTTGTTCAGGAAAGGCACTTCGTAGGACATCACCTGTTTCAGGCTCTTCGAATACACGTCGTAATGTTTCGTGTCTTTCAGCAAATGATATTCACTGGGCACATTGTCTTTGACAATCGAATACACGCGTTCACCGTGGTCTTTGTAGTCAAAATAGTGTTCCAGATCGCCGTCCAGGAGCAGCACAGGGCAGGTGATCTTGTGCGCATGATCCGCCGGAACAAATTTGACGAATCGATCGTAATAGGGATCGCCGCGTAACCCTGCGGGCTTGTCACCGCCCAGTGGTACGGGAGGCAATTCGCCGCGCACGCGTTTAATGGCATCGGCATTCACCTTGTCCAGCATGGGAAGCAATCCGATTCGGGAGTCCATTGACCCCACTTGCGCCAACACGCAACTGATACGGGAATCGATTGCTGCCCGATATATCACGTGACCGCCGCCAAAACTCGAACCCCAGAGACCAATACGATTCCTGTCCACCATCGGCTCGCCTTCGATAAACGTGATCGCCGCATCGATGTCTTCCTGCTGATCCAGGGGGTCAACCAACTCACGAATTAGTTGCGCTTTCACGGTTACCATCCCGTCCGCATCGGGCTTGGGCATATCACCCGTCACCACGAGGCGACCGTCGCTCTTACCCCAACCGCGATAATCGAAAGTGAACACTACGTAGCCTTCGCGCGCGAACTGTGGTCCGATGGCCATGTTCAAGTGTGTTTTCTCACCGCCCCAACCGTGACACATGACCAACGCGGGAAGTTTGTCGCCTTCTTTGGTGTCTTTAGGGTAGGTAACATCTCCTGCCATACGCGTACCGTCGCTCCAGAAGATCACCGCGCGACGTTCGAGTTCGGGGAATCCTGGAACGGGGTCGCCCTGTGCATGAAGCGAAAACATCATGGCCGCAAGCAGAATACAAGCAAAGCAGGATAGACGGGTTGAATGAAGCGAAAATCGTTTTAGCATGATTAGATTCCTTTCGTCGGGAATAGTCGTGTAGCATCAGTGTACACCACTGAACCCATCAGAATCTTACATTGAATCAAAGGGATCCAGGAAGAGCAAATGCGACGTAGGAATCCCCTGACTCCGTGCCCATCTTGCCGCCACCGGCTGCAACGACCACGTATTGGCGACCGTTCACCGCATACACGCTGGGCGTGGCATATCCCCCGGCAGGCAGGTCGCCCGCCCACAGCTCGGCCCCGGTTTTTGCATCGAAAGCTCTGATCGTGTGATCCTGGGTGGCCGCGATGAAGATGATGCCGCTCGCGGTGAGTGCCGGGCCGCCATAATTCTCGGTGCCGGTTTTGGGAATGCCGCGCGCGGTCAATTCGGGATACTCGCCGAGCACGGACTTCCAGAGAATCTCTCCCGAGTTGAGGTTGATGGCGTTCAACGTACCCCAGGGTGGCCTGATTGCCGGATAGCCGTCCTGATCGACGAAGCGATTATATCCGGTGCTGACGAGGGTGATGGCTTCCCCTTCGTCATTCGGTTTATTCGCTGCGACCGGCACATCATCCTGCATCAAAAACTCGATGAGATTGTCTAGCTGACCACCCTTCAAGTGTTCGAAGGACGGCATGCCTTCGCTCCCCTTCTGGATGATGTCTGTGACCTGTTTCCTGTTCGACCGCTCTTTCAATTCCAGTAAAGAAGGGTATTCGCCCAAAGAATCACCCTTCCGATCTACGCCGTGACAATAAAGACAATGTCGTGCATAGTTTCGTCGGCCCGCAGCGATATTCCCGGTCTCCTTGTCTCCCTGTAGCGCGACCATCGTCAATACCCAGGGCATATCGCTTCCATTCACATAGAGAATGCCGGACTCGGGGTCCACCGCCGCGCCTCCCCATTCACCACCGCCATCGAATCCGGGAAAAATGACCGTGCCTTCGCGACTGGGTGGAATGAATTGGCGACCCGTTTTGTATCGTTTCAATCTATCGGCTACGAATTCATGGGATTCAGGCGATATGTTAGTCACGTTCTCAAGGGTGAACGACTCGCGCGTAAACACGGGCGGTTTTATCGGAACCGGCTGTGTTTTCGAAGCGATCTCACCCGGCAAATCGGAAGCAGGCACATCGATTTCTTTGATAGGAAACAAGGACTCACCCGTCTCGCGATTGAACAGAAACACATGCGCCGATTTCGTGATCTGCGCTACGGCATCGATCCTTTTTCCGTCGTGCGTGACGGTCAGCAGGTTCGGCGGCGCAGGCAAATCGCGATCCCAGAGATCGTGATGCACAAACTGATAATGCCAGATGCGCTCGCCCGTTTTCGCGTCCAACGCAATCAGGCAATTCGCGAAAAGATTGTCCCCAGTACGGTCGGCACCGTAAAAATCAAAGGCGGCGGAACCCGTCGGCACGAAAACCATGCCGCGCTCGACATCCACGCTCAACCCTGCCCACGAATTCGCGCCGCCGAAGTTTTCCCAGGCCCCCTCCGGCCACGTATCCTGACCCAATTCACCCGGTTGCGGCACGGTATGAAATATCCACACCTGCTCACCGCTGCGGATATTGTAGGCGCGCACATGGCCCGGTGCGGCAGGGTGGGCTTCGTTGACGCGCGTACCCATAATGACCAGATCTTCGTAGACCACGCCCGGTGTGTTGGACCCGACATGGAGGCTAGACACGTCACGACCGAGACCGTCTTTCAGATCAACCCGTCCGCCATCGCCGAAAGATTCGATGGGTTTGCCGGTTTCTGCATCCAAGGCATAGAGATAGTGTTGAGCCGAATAGAGGATGCGTTTGTCGCTCCCGTCGGCCCAGTACATGAGTCCACGAACGACACCGGAACCGGAACGGCCTTTCATCGGATCGAATTTCCATCGTTCTTCGCCTGTTGCCGCATCCAGCGCGAAGGCCTTGAGTCTGGGTGACGCGCCGTACAGAATTCCATCAATGATTAGCGGATTGCACTGGATTTGCCCAAGCTGTTTCCCGTCTTCGGATCGATATTCCCAAACTTTTTCAAGACTCTGAACATTCGACAAATCGATCTGCGTCAACGGAGAGTATTGATTGCTCGCCTTGTCGCCCAGATATACGGGCCAATCGTTGGGATTGCGATCCTGAGCGAAAACCGACGCGCAGAGAATGAATATGGAAATAATAAGCGGTCGCATAAGCGCAACCACCTTAGCGACAAACTGTTCGCCCGATCAAGAAACCTAAGCCGCAGACGTTTTCGATTTGTTTTTGGTATCGTGGCCTTCGAACTTGACCGAAACAATTTGCGAAACGCCCCGTTCCAGCTGGGTGACACCATACAGTGCGCTTGCTTTGGCCATGGTCTGCTTATTGTGGGTGATAACGACAAACTGTGTTTCTACAGAAAATTCTTCAACCATCTCGATGAAACGACCGATGTTCGCGTCATCCAGCGGCGCATCCACTTCGTCCAACACGCAGAAGGGGCTCGGTTTGGCCTTGAAGATACTGAACAGCAACGCAATCGCTGTCATGGCCTGCTCCCCACCCGACAGCAATGCGATGGATTGCGGCTTCTTGCCCGGCGGTTTCGCTTCGATCTCGATGCCGCATTCCAGCGGATCTTCTTCGTCGACAAGGTAGATACGCGCCTGACCGCCATTGAAGAGTCGACGGAAATAACTGCGGAAATTCTCGGCCACGGCGTTAAAGGTGACCAGGAACATGTCTTTGATGGTCTCGTCAATGCGCGCCACAACGTGAAGCAGCGCGTCTTTTGCTTTCGTAAGATCCTGATCCTGAGACACAAGAAATTCGAAGCGTTCGGTGAGTGCGTCGTACTCTTCAATCGCCATCAAGTTCACATTGCCAAGGCGTTCGAGTTTCGTGCGCGTATCCTGAACCAGTGCGTCGCGCTCCTCTTCGGATAATTCATCCGTACCGACTTCCTCAGCCGTGAGCGAACCCAGCGCGATGTGGTACTCCTCCAGAATGCGTTCCTGGAAGAAGATCAACTGGTCTTCATCGTGACGCAGGTCGATTTCAAACTTGTGTACCGCGCCTTGCGTCTCGCGCACCAGATCGCGAATGACTTTGAGTTTTTTCTCTAACTCGTCCGACTCATCCAACAGGGCCTGCCGTTGATTCTCAGCCTCGTTCACCTTCTTGCGAGCCTCTTCTTTGGATTCGGTCATCGCTTTGACGTGTTCGACATTGTCTTTGATGTCGTTCTCAAGCGTGACCTGATTCTCCTTGAACTGTTTGATGGCCACTTCCCGGTCCTGCAACGCGGAAAGTGCCTGTTCGCGCTCGCGTTCGAGTCGCTGTGTCTCGCGCTCGTTTTCTTCGATGGACTTGGTGATGTTGGCCATGACCACGCGCAGATCGGACAGTTCTGCGGACAGTTCGGACTGGGCCTGACGAATCTTCGACGCATTCTCCTGAGCGTCCGCAATCTCACGCTGCAACGCTTCGTCTTCCGTTTCCATTGAGGTCGCTGCATCCTGATTCGCGCGACGTTGTTCCTCAAATGCGTCGCGGCGGGCATACAGTTCGTCGCGCTCGACGGTAATCGTCTTCAAGGCCTCAGTAAGATTTTCAATTTCGGTCGATGCCTGGGTAATTTCCATGGCAATGTTCGACAAGGCATGCCGCTGCTGTTCTTCTTGTTCACTGAGCGTGGTCACCCGCGTGTTGACCGTTTCGAGGGATTCACCCAAGGCCGCGCCTTTCTGCGTGACTGACCGTATCTGCTCATCCAGCTTCAACACCTGCGCCTCAAGTTCTTCAATCTCCGCGCTACGGCCAATCAGTCCACGACTATCATGTTTCGTCCGGCCACCGGTAACCGCGCCGGATGCCGAAACAACTTCCCCGTCTTTGGTAACCATGCGCGGGATGGGTTCACTGCCTCGAGACAGATGAATCGCAACATCAATGGTCTCAACAATAACCGTGTTGTGGAAGATATACTCCATGATTGGTCGAAGGCGTTCTTCAAATTCGACCACCTCCAACGCCGGACCCACTACGCCGGGTTTCCCAGTTACGTAGCCAATATTGTCGCGCGATCCCGGGCGAATCGTGTCGAGCGGCAGAAACGTCACGCGTCCTGCCTTGGTTTCTTTCAGATAATTGATGGCGCCTTTTGCCTGTTCCGCCTGGTCGATAGCGATGTTGTTGATGTTGCCGCCGAGCACAGCTTCCACAGCGCGTTCGTAGTCGGCACTGGTGGAGATAAGATCGCCGATGGGTCCCAACACGCCCTGAACCTGCGGATTCGCATGGTTCTTGGCCTTCATGATGGCCTTCACGCCCTGAGCAAAGCCCTCGTAGGAATCGCGCAGTTCACGGAAAGATTTCAGACGCGCTTCGGAGCTACTCTTGGTCTCGCGCAAGGCCTGCCACTCGGTGTTGACCGTGGCGATTTGTTGCGTAAGGTCAGCCTGGATCTGTTTGGCCGTTCGATTTTCATCTTCAAGATTGCCAAGCGCGGCCTTCTGTTCGGTTTCGGAATGTTCCTTCGATTCGATGTCTTGCACGAGCTCTTCGTTGCGCTGGTTGTCGGCTTCCTGGCGCGTGTACAAGGCCTGCAGTTGTTCTTCGATGTTCGATATATTCACGCTGAGTGTTTCGATCGCGGTCTGGTTCTCGGCGCGTTTGCCCATCGATTCCACCGAACGCGCACGCACGGCTTCGAGCTGTGTGTCGGCCTGCGTGACCTCTTCGATGGCGGCTGCCTGCTCATCTTGTTTCGATTCAAGGCTCAGGGAAAATTTCTGGTGTTCCTCTTTCAGCGATCCCGTCTTCTCTGACGTCTCGGTGAACTCGGTCAACAACGATTGCGCCTGCGTTGCGAAAGATTCTTTGTCGGCAAGGGCTTTCTCGTGTTGTTCAATGGAAAATTCGATCTGTTGTTTGATGAGGGCTATTTGGCGCTCGAGCTTTTCCATTTCGACATCGATTTCGTGGACGCCCTCGCGACGCGCATGCAACACGCGATCGATCTCCAGCTTACCAAGACTCACTTCCTCGTGTTTCGCTTCGAGGGTGCTCATCTCAGTGCTGCCTACGTCGAATTTCTTCTGTGCTTCGTCAAATTTTGTGCGAAGCTCCGTGATCTGTTCCATCAAATAGGATTGCTTCAACCACGACGCGCGAATTTCGAATTCCTTCAACTCGTCGGTCAATTCCCGATGCCGAATCGCCGCATTCACCTGCCGCTTGAGCGATTTCATCTGACGCTCGAGCTCGTGGATGATGTCGCCCAGCCGCAATAAATTCTGTTCAGCCTGATCCAGTTTACGTAGCGCCACGCGTTTACGGGCCTTATACTTGATGATTCCCGCGGCTTCCTCGAAAAGATAACGGCGATCCTCTGGCTTGGAACTGAGCACCATGCCGATTTTGCCTTG
Source organism: Candidatus Hydrogenedentota bacterium (assembly GCA_046583315.1). Classification (GTDB taxonomy): domain Bacteria; phylum Hydrogenedentota; class Hydrogenedentia; order Hydrogenedentales; genus DTSJ01. Next base: position 33,999 of record JAYGCN010000313.1, on the reverse strand, counting down.
GCCGATCATGGAGTAGGCGTTCGTGCCGATACCGGTATCCATGAACAATTCCTGGATGTCGCGCATGCGGCATTGGGCCTTGTTGATGAGATATTCGCTCTCGCCTGAACGATAGATACGACGTGTAATCTGTACTTCGGTGAAGTCGATGGGTAATGTGCCGTCGGCATTGTCAAAGGTCAGCGTCACTTCCGCCATGCTCATCGGCGCACGTTCTTCGCTACCGTTAAAGATGACATCCTGCATATGTGCACCGCGTAAGGCCTTGGCTTTTTGTTCGCCCAATGCCCAACGCATCGCGTCGAGAATGTTACTCTTCCCACAACCGTTTGGGCCCACAACCGAAGTGATCCCCGAATCCAATTCGATCGTCGTCGGATCGGCAAAGGATTTGAATCCCGTGATTTCTATCTGCTTAAAGTGCATAGTCCCCCGCGTACCTCTTGTTCGTATTGCAGCCAGATGTTTCTAGTGTACACTTTACAAAGCCATGTCACGCGCGACACGGCGAATCGACAGTGCCTTCCCTGTCGCGTCATCCATTTCAATCACTACCGCCCGAATGCCCGGACGATCATCGCTCACTTCAAATGTCGATGGCATACCGTCCAGAAATTTCTGTACGACGATCTCTTTACGTACACCGATCACCGAATCCTGCGGACCCGTCATACCGACATCCGTGATATACGCCGTACCTTTGGGCAACACGTGTTCATCCGCCGTCTGAATATGCGTATGGGTCCCAACCACGGCCGAGCATTTCCCGTCCAGGTACCAGCCCATGGCCACTTTTTCCGACGTGGCCTCAGCATGCATATCCACCAACACAAAATCGGTGGTCTCCCGCATGTATTCAACTTCGCGATCCGCAACCTCAAATGGGCAGTCAAAGGCTTCCATGAACACACGCCCGATGACGTTAATGACCCCTAATGATCGGCCATCGGGCAACGGCAGCACCACAGCCCCTTGCCCGGGAGCACCCTCATGATAATTCGCCGGCCGCGCAACGCAGTCGAACTTGTCTATCCCTTTGACGAGTGCCCGTTTGCGCCAGGTATGGTTTCCAAAGGTGAAGCCATGCACACCATAACCCAGCAACTCATCCAGAATCTCAGGAGTCGCACCCAAGCCTCCAGCCGCATTTTCAGCGTTAGCGACAATAATGTCAATAGAAAATTCTTCGCGGATTTCTGGCAAGAAGTGCTCAATGCACCGACGGCCCGGTCGGCCGAATATGTCTCCGATGAACAGCAGCTTCATCGATCCCCCCAACTTCACAGCATTTGGACATCCTGGCACAGCCCGGAATGTCCCGATGGATAACGAACCCTATTTTGCCACGTCCGAGGCACGCGTTTCACGCACTACGGTAACTTTTATTTGACCCGGATACGTCACGTCCGTCTCAATTTTGCGCGCGATATCGCGGGCCAATTGCTGGGACATCACGTCATCCACTTCATTGGGCCGCACAACGATACGAACTTCGCGGCCGGCTTGAATGGCGAAAGACTTCTCAACGCCGTCAAATTCGTCGGCGATTTCCTCGAGTTGTTTGAGGCGTTTGATGTACGTATCCACCATTTCACGGCGAGCACCGGGTCGCGCGGCAGACAAGGCATCCGCGGCCTGAACCAGCACGGCAATCACCGAATCCTGCGGGATTTCGTTGTGGTGTGACCCAACGGCATTGGCCACCAGCTCGGATTCGCCGTGTTTCTTACAGATATCATAAGCCAGCAGGGCGTGGGAACCATCGACCTCGTGGGTCAGGGCTTTCCCCATATCGTGGATGAGTCCGGCACGCTTGGCCGCCTGCACATCCTCCCCTATTTCAGCAGCCATAAGCCCTGTCAGGTAACAGACTTCCTGCGAATGGCGCAGCACGTTCTGGCCATACGAGGTGCGGTAATGCAAGCGCCCCATGAGGCGAACAATCTCGGGATGTAACCCGTGAACATCGCATTCCAGGCAGGCTTCTTCGCCTAATTCCTTGACACGCTGCTCCATTTCCTCGGTGACTTTTTCGACGAGCTCTTCGACGCGCGCCGGGTGAATTCGACCATCGCCAATCAGGCGTTCGAGGGTGATTTTTGCGATTTCGCGACGAATCGGGTCAAAACCGGACAATACCACCGCTTCAGGCGTATCGTCCACAATAAGATTGATGCCGGTCGCCGTTTCAAGTGCACGAATATTGCGCCCTTCGCGCCCAATAATGCGACCCTTCATCTCTTCGCTGGGCAACGCCACCACGGACACGGAATGCTCTGCAATATGGTCGGAGGCGCATCGCTGAATCGCATCGGCAAGCACCTTGTTGGCCTTTTTCTCCGATTCATTGACCATTTCATCTTCAAGTTTCTTGAGACGCAACGCCGTTTCACGACGTACTTCGTTTTCCAATTTTTCAATGATCATCTTCTTCGCCGCATCGATGGTCATTCCAGAGATTCGTTCCAACACGAGAATTTGCTCGTTAATCGTGTCCTGAATCTTGCCTTTTTCGGTATCCAGCCCCTCTTTACGTCGATCAAGGTCTTTTTCGCGTGAATTCAGCGAATCAATTTTTTGGTCGAGGGAGGCCGCGCGCTTGTCCAGCGTTTCCTCCTTGTTGACGACACGACTCTCAAGGTGTTGGATTTCCTCACGCTGGCGTTTAGAATCTTTCTCCATACGCTCGCGCAGGTCGTTTTCCTGCTCTTTGAGTTCGGTACGGGATTCCTTCTTGACCGTTGCGGCTTCACGCTCGGCGTTGGACAGCAGCTGGGCCGACTCTTTGCGCGCGCTGCTCAAGGTACTCTTTGCACTTATTTGGTTTATGATAAAGACCAGGATGGCGCCTACCAATATTCCACCACCGCCAAAGAGAAGCATCCCTTCAGTCGTCATGTTTCCCATGTATCTATCTCCCGTGAAACCACTTAGGACTCGTGGGTTATGGAGATACCGAGGTGCGGGGAAAGGCAGGGATCGCGACGACACGTACAGAAATCAAACCCCCTGTTCGGGAGTGCTCCCCAATGTGACTCAAAGGTAGAACTCGACAATAAACGACTCTATTTAACGGGTTTCCGCTCTTATCTCATCGTGTATTGCTATTCAAACTCCACATTTCGTCCAATATCCACTGGGTATAGCGTATCGCCTCGGAGAGGCGTGAGTTCCATTTCACGGCCGTTGTAACGCTTGCCGGAAGCCCGCATCGGACTCCTTCAATATGCCACAAACATCTATAAACAAAACGAAATGCCGACGCTTAATCGTGTGACCGAGCAGCCTGCCTATTCGTATGAAACTCATTATAGGCGCGACTGATACCCAAGTCAATCCCGAATATCCCTAACTCCTTATGTACGAAAAACTTGCCTTTTTCGGTCGATTTGTGAAATATCTATAGTCTAAGCTATTAGGTGGAGAACAGGTATGGCGAAACGTAAGGCGAAAAATGACGGCGGCGAAAAACTCGTCAAGGATCAAGTCATTTCCCGCGCCGACCTTGAAGAGGCGCGCAAGCGCGAACAGAAAAGCGGCACACCCTGGTACCGCCAACTGGTCCAGATGAAGAAGGTGAATTTCGATTCGGTCAATGATGTACTCCGATACGAGTTTCATTCAAAGCAAAGCCGCAAATCCCACGCGAACTTGGGCGAGTTACTGGTCAAAGTAGAAGCCATTACCATGGACCAGCTCAAAAAGGTCCTTGTCACACAAAAACGAAATGGCAAATTGCTGGGAACCATCCTGATGGAGGAAGGCTATGTTTCCTCCGAGCAGATTGCCAAGGCCTTGGGCAAGCAGTATGGCCTAGCTTATGTGGAGCTCTCCAAAACTCCCAGCGATCGCGCCGCGCTCGATCTAGTGCCGGAAAGCATGGCCATTCAGAAAGAGTTCATTCCCCTACAGGTGGATGGCGACAAGCTGATGGTGCTTGTATCGGGTCCGCAGGCCGAAGGTCGACTCAAAGACATCGGGGTATTACTTGGTCTTCGCATTCATCCAGTCATGACGGCCATTGACGATATGAAAGCAGAAGTCGAAGCGCGTTACGTTGGCAAGAAAACAGCCCCGAAATCGAAAAGTAAAAAAGTAAAAGAAATCGTTAAGGCAAAGGCCAAAGAAACTATCGCCGCCACGTCCAAACCTAAACCGGTACAGGAAACAAATGTCATGGAAGAAAGCAATATGAGAGACTCAAGCCGATTTGACGAGATAGCATTGGAGGCCCAGGGGGGCTCGGTGGTCAAATTGGTCTCGACAATTATCAAGGGTGCGGTGAATTCAGGTGCGACCGATGTGCACCTCGATCCCCAGGAACCGGAAATGCGGGTGCGCTATCGTATCGACGGCACGCTGCATGATGTGATGAGCATTCCCCCGGACATCGAAAACGCGATCGTTTCCAGGCTCAAAATTCTGGCCGATGTCGATATCACGGAAACTCGGCGCCCTCAGGATGGTCATATCAGCATGGAATTTGAGGACTCCGAATACGATATTCGTGTGGCGACACTGCCCACCTTTCTCGGAGAACGTATCGTGCTGCGGTTGCTCGATCAATCGTCGGTGTTGGCGGGTATTGGCGATCTGGGTCTGGAAGAAGAAGACGAAGAAAAACTGGCGCGACTTATCGAACAACCCTACGGCATGATTCTCGTCACCGGCCCCACCGGTAGCGGAAAAACAACCACTTTGTATTCTTGTCTCAATGAAAAGGATGTATTTACCGATTCAATCGTGACCCTGGAAGATCCGGTTGAATACCAACTATCTGGCATCAATCAGGTGCAGATCGACAACGACATTGAGCTGAGTTTTGCCAATGTATTGCGTGCCTCGTTGCGCCAGGATATCGACGTGCTACTGGTCGGGGAAATTCGCGATTCCGAGACAGCCCGCATCGCCGTGCGTGCGGCAATGACCGGCCACCTGGTTTTTAGTACGCTTCATACCAACGATGCACCGGAGGCGATATCCACACTCGGCAATATGGACATCCCGCCGTATCTGATATCAAACGCATTAACCGCCATCGTGGCTCAGCGACTCGTGCGCACGATCTGCCCCGATTGCAAAAAGGGTTACAAGCCGACCAAGGCATTGCTCAAGTCGATCAGGCTTCCGGAAACAACGAAGACGTTATACCAAGGCGAGGGTTGCGATACTTGTTACCACACCGGATACAAAGGCCGAAAGGGCATCTTCGAGATTCTTGAGATCACCGAATCCATTCGGGAGCTCATCAGCGAAGGGGCAACACTCACAAAAATTACCAAGGCCGCCAAACTCAAAACCATGGCCGATCGATGCCGCCAGAAAGTCAAAAGCGGCGAAGTCAGCGCTGAAGAATTCTTGCGCGTGATTCGTACCTGATTTCGTGCCCTACCCTTCTTTTTTGAGCGGACCACGGGCATAAAAACACGCCGTGCGGTGATCCAGACCCAAACTGTCCAGCATCGGCATGGTGTGGGCGCACTCGGGTTGCACGACGGGGCACCGTGGATGGAAAGGGCAGCCGGTGGGCGGGTTCATCGGTGAAGGCGGATCGCCTTTGAGAATAATCCGACTGCGCGTTCTCTCCACTTCGGGGTCGGGCACGGGCACGGCACTGATGAGCGACTGTGTGTAAGGATGTTGCGGCGAATTCAGCACCGATTCCGTCGGCCCTTCCTCAACGATGCGCCCCAGATACATGACGGCTACCGTAGACGCGATATGCCGAACCACGGAGAGGTCGTGGGTTATGAAAATCAAGGCTAGATTCTCGGATTTGCACAGGGTCGCCAGCAGGTTCAGAATCTGCGCCTGCACAGATACATCCAAGGCCGACACGGGCTCATCTGCAATCATCAGTTTCGGTCTGAGTGCCAGGGCCCGCGCAATCGCGATCCGTTGGCGTTGTCCTCCGGAGAATTCGTGCGGATATTTCTTGATGAATCGTGACGCGAGACCAACCTTGTCCATGAGCACGTTGACTTCATCGAGAACCGTCTGGCGTGTCGCGATCCCATGAACCAACATGGGTTCAGCAAGAATGGAGTAGACCGTCATCCGAGGATTCAATGAACCGTAAGGGTCCTGAAAAATCATCTGCGCCGTCGGACGCAGAACCCGCTGTTCCTCCGCAGACAAGGTGTTGAACTCCGTGCCGTTTAAGCGGACTGCCCCGTAGGTGACCGGAACCAGATTGAGAATACTCCGTGCTAGAGTCGATTTCCCGCAGCCGGACTCTCCCACCAGCCCCAGAATTTCGCCCTCATTCAACGTGAAGGAAACGCCATCGACCGCGCGCACCAATCCGGTCTTCTTTGAATACCACGGCCCGGTCCGCACGGGAAAATGGGTAGCCACGTTTTCGACTTCGAGAATCGGCGTGCTCATCGAAGGCCCTCCTGCACCTGTATACAGGCAGAAGCATGACCCTCGGCCACGCTCTTCAATTCAGCGGCACCATCCGCACGGCACGCGTCGGTGGCATGTTCACATCGCGGCGCGAAAGCACAACCCACGATGGCTTCGGTGAGATTGGGGGGCATGCCGGGTATGGAGTAGAGCTCGTTGCCCGCCGAATTCATGGACGGCAAGCTGTTGAGCAAGGCTTCGGTGTAGGGATGTCGGGGATGCTTGAACAAATCCGTCGCGCTCGCGGACTCCACGATTTTTCCGGTGTACATGACCAACACATCATCACATGTTCCCGCAATCACGCCAAGATCATGGGTAATCAGAATGACCGACATGCCGTTCTTGCGCTGAATCGACTGAATCAATTCGAGAATCTGCGCCTGCACCGTCACGTCCAAAGCGGTCGTCGGCTCATCGGCGATCAACAAATCCGGATCAGTAATGAGTGCCATCGCAATCACCAATCGTTGCCGCATGCCGCCGGAGAACTGATGGGGATACGCCTTCATCTGCCGCGCCGCGTCCTGAATCCCAACCGCTTTCAGCATGGACACCGCGCGACGCTGGGCTTCGGATTTGGTGACCCGTTCATGTACACGCAACGGCTCAATCAGTTGCGCGCCAACCGTCATGTACGGGTTCAGTGCGGTCATCGGATCCTGAAAGATCATCGAGATCCGGCGTCCACGAATACCGCGCAATTCCGAAGGTGAAGCCTGCAATAAATCGGTCCCGTCGAACACCGCCGAACCCGATTCAATCCTTCCCGGCGGCATGGGAAGCAAGCCGAGCAAGGAATAACACGATACCGATTTTCCACATCCCGACTCACCCACAATTCCGAGCGTTCGGCCTTTTTCCACTTCATACGAAATACCACCGACCGCGCGCACAACGCCATTGCGAGTATGAAAGGTGGTAGCCAGATTATCGACGGAAAGTAATGGCATCAGCACAAGTCCTCGCTGTATACCTCGGGAAGTTCAGCAATGAAATAGTTCTCTCCAACCACGGGCGCACCGGTCATTCGTCGCAACATGGCGAGCTGTCCAACATGCGTCAACACATCCGCCAGTGGACCCTGCATAAACCGGAGTGCTGTATCGTGCGTAACAGAATGTTTCGCAAGGATTTCATCGAGGGCGACTAAGGTGGCCCGGTATCGGCAGACTTCGCTCGGCCAACCTACCGTTTTCGGCCCAACCCAATCAGCATCCCATTGCGCAACAGTAAATCCAAGTACATCAGACACATGAGAAAGGATTTCGGCAGGTGTACGTGTTTCATACCCCGCCGTCGCTGCTCCGAAGTTATCCGGAGCGCCGGCGAGCGCCTTGCCCATCCTGTACTGAATGGTCTTCAGTAAATAGCGCAGCATCGTATTTTCGATTGATTGTTCACGCATACCTTAGTCCTTTGAAACCCGTGGGTCGAGTGCGTCCCGCAGCCCATCACCCAAAAAATTCAGGCTGAACAAGGTCAGACTCAACGCGACGCTGGGATAAACGAGGAGCCAAGGATAATTCTCCATCTGTTCGGCACCATCGTGAATCAGCAAGCCCCAGCTACTCATTGGCGGCTGCACACCAAGTCCAAGAAAACTCAAGAAGGCTTCCAGCAACATGACATTCGGAATGGTCAGGGTCGTGTACACAATAATGGGACCCAGCGCGTTCGGGATGAGGTGTCGCGTAAGAATACGAGTCTTCGTGAGACCCATGGCCACCGCCGCTTCGATATACTCCTTTTCTTTCAGTGACTGCACCTGACCGCGCACAATTCGGGCCATGGTCAACCATTCCACTGCACCAATGGCCATGAACAAGAGGATTATGTTACGCCCGAAAAAGACCATCAGAATAATCACAAAAATCGTGAAGGGAAGCGCATACAAAATGTCGACGAGCCGCATCAGAATCGAATCCACACGACCGCCCAGGAAACCAGCGGTCGCGCCATACATTACACCCACCAACAGTGACACCGCCGTCGCCGCAAAACCAACCATCAGCGAGATACGGCCACCATAAAGGATACGCGTGAACAAATCACGGCCCAGATAATCGGTCCCTAGCCAGTGATCGGTAGAGGGCGGTGTGGCACCCAGCATTAGATCCTGCGCTTCATAAGAGTACGGCGCAATCCACGGCGTCACGATCGCCAGCGCAATCACGATCAGCAGAAATGCCCCGCCCAACACGGCCAGCTTGTTTTTCAGCAGCCGATGCCAGGCATCTTGCCAGAGCGAAACCCCTTTCTCGGTCATTTCGGCATCGCGTATCATGGCAACGGATTCAGGCATCGCGTAACCTCGGGTCGAGCCAGATCAGCATCAGATCCGCAACCAGATTCAGCACCAGAATCAGCGTCGCGTAGACCATGACCGTTCCCAGAATCATCGTGTAGTCCCGGTTGAACGCGGCTTCCACGAAAAACCGTCCCAAACCCGGAATCTGGAAAACTGTTTCCACCACAAAGGAGCCACTCAACAACCCGGCAGCCGCTGGTCCCAGAAATGCAACGACGGGTGTAATGCCGCCGCGAAAAGCATGACGAAATACGACGCGGGTCTCGCTGAGTCCTTTTGCGCGAGCCGTGCGGATGAAATCATTCGACAACACCTCAAGCATACCGCCGCGACTGAGCCGCGCGATGTAGGCAGCATACATGGCGCCCAGCGTGATACTCGGCAAAACTTTATCCATCGGTTCTTCCCATCCGGACACGGGAAACCAACCCAGATTCAATCCGAATATCAGCAACAACACCGGACCCAACACAAAATTCGGGATGCAGATGCCCACCATCGACAGCGACATCGGTATATAGTCACGCCATGTGTTTGGACGAAGCGATGCCGTGATGCCGGCACACAATCCAATCGTTAGGGCGACGCAAAATGCATAGAAACCCAATTCAATCGATACCGGAAAACTTTTCCCGATAAGTTCGTTTACCGTGTAGGAAACATTTTTGTAGGAGGGGCCCAAATCGCCGTGCAACAGTTGCGCCACGTAATCTTTATATTGCACAAGAACCGGGGCATCAAGATTGTAGTGTGCTTCAATGCGTTCCCGAATTTCCGGCGCAATATCCTTCTCGCGATCGAAGGGACTGCCCGGCGCGAAACGAATCAGGAAAAAGGTGATCGTCATGATCGCCCAAAGCACGGGAATCGCTTCGAGGATCCGGCGGATGATGATGTAGGTCATGGCACCTTCGATTCGGTCGGAACGCCCATCGTTCCCCCTTCAGCGATCCTAAACCTACGGCACCTCAAGATACAAGGTGTGATATGGGACGTAGCCCAACAGGTTCCCTTGGAAATTCTTTACCTCGGGAGCCAAGAGGAAAGGCCGGGTGTAAAAATAGATTGGAATGATTGGCACTTCTTCGGTCAATATCGCTTCGGCTTTCTGAAACAGCGCAAACCGTTCTTCGGTTGTTTTCGCGCTGAACGATTCCTCCACGTAACGGTCGTAATCGGCATTCGCCCAACCGGTACGGTTATTCCCGTTGTCTGAAGTAAAAAGTTCGATAAAATTGATGGCATCCACGAAATCACCGATCCAACCCGCGCGATGCACGTCGTAATCCATACTTTGATTGGAGGTGGACGCGAGATAAACCTTCCAGTCCTGATTCTCCAGACTCACACTCACCCCCAGATGTTCCTTCCACATCTGCTGAATCGCCACCGCGATGATTTTATGTTTCTCTGCCGTGTTGTACAGAATCGCAAAAGGGGGAAATCCCTCACCGTTGGGATAACCCGCCTCCGCCAGTAAGGACTTCGCTGCTTTCGGATCAAAGGGAATATTCGCCTCAGCGGTATACCCATTCAAGTTCGGCGGTGTCAGTGTTCCTGCCGAAGTCTCGCCGCCCTTCAAGATAAATGTCGTAATTGCATCGCGATCCACGGTCATCGCCAGCGCGCGGCGTACCCGGACATCGTCGAAAGGCTTACGCGTCGTATTGACACGGTAAAAGTAGCTGCCAATCCACGGATCGGTGCGGATCAGTTCCGGGCTCTCATTCTGAAATGTTTCCACGCGCGAAACGTGCACATTCTCGGTCATGTGTAATTCCGATGCGCGGAACATGCGCTCCTCCGTCTGCTCATTGGACACGGGATAAAAATTCACCCCCTTGAGTCGCACATTACCCCTGTCCCAATAGGTATCGCTCCGACGTGTTTCGATGACATTGTTCGGCTCCCAGCGCGACAGATTGAAGGGACCGTTGGAGACGATATTTCCCAGACGCGTCCATCCGGTATTGCGATCATCCATCTTGCCGAATTTTTCAATGGTCGCTCGATGCACCGGAAACCAGCTGTAATGAATGTGCAATTGCAAGAAATACGGAGTCGGATTTTCGAGTGTCACCTCCAGGCTACGGTCATCAATTATCCTTACGCCCACCTCATCGAAATCGGAGATCGTACCTTCCAGATAGGCCCGCGCGTTTTTAATCGGAAAGAGCATATAGCTGTACTCGCTCGCCATGCCCGGCATCAGAATACGCTGCCACGCATAACGAAAATCTTCCGCCGTCAATGCATCCCCGTTTGACCATTTCGCGTCGTCACGCAGATGAAAGGTATACACAAGACCATCATCGGACACCTCCCACGATTCCGCGACACCCTGTTTCGGAGACAGGTCGCTCGCATTCATGCCTACCAAGCCCTCAAAGAGCGCGGTCAGAATATGGTGTTCCGGCACCCCGGTCACGATGTGCGGATCAAGCCCCTCCGGTTCCGCGCCGTTGCCAACAAACAAAATCTGATCGTCTACTAACGCAAAGCCTTTTTCCATATCGCGGTTGGTCGAGTTTCGTTTCGATTCACCATTGAAACAGCCGCCCAGCAACACACCAACCAGCACAAGGCCCATCCATCTTCTCAATTGATTTAGCACGATACATCCTCTCGTTTATCAAATAGTGCGGTTTATGGATCTATACCCCTTGCGGGGCGCCGGTTCGCATCGATTCAATGGCCAGCCCAGCAATATGCACCGGATCCGAAAATGACTTGGTGGCCTTGGTCGAAATTGTTCTTCGTTGAATCGCTGTCTCGAAGGCACTCCAATGGCTGGACCAATCGGTGTTCGTGTTCGATGGCGCCGCGGCATTTTTCGATCCGTGTTGCCGTATAGGCCCCACGGTGCTGTCATACTGAACAATACCGGAGGTTCCACTTATTTCCGCGCGCACCATGCTCTCGCCATGCGACTGATAGGAGTGAATCACCTGGGCGATAACACCGCCTTTCAACGTGAAAGTCGCCATCACATACTCCAGTTTCGGTCGGGACTTCGCCACACCCTGGCAAAATACCTTTCGAATTGGACCAAAATGCTGCTGCAACCAATCGATATCGTGAAGCAGACTGTTCCACACGACTGCGTTGCACAATTTGCTCGACCCGACCGAGACGCCTCGCGGAATTGGCTGGTTCGAGTGGATTTTGATGAAACCCGTGTCACCCACACTGCCCGCAATGACTTGACTCGCCAACGTCGCAAATGGACCGCTAAAACGGCGCGCGTAGGGTACGTACAGTAACGTCTTTCCATCACGCGCAGCATCGAACAGGGGTGTTGCCTTTGACAAACCTTCGGGAATACCGGCATAAAAAACAGGTGTTCCTAAAGCAAAGGCCTTCTTCGCTTGACGCAGATGATCAGGACTTGACCAGATAAACGCCTCGCTCGCGGCATTCGGCTTTATAAAAAACGTGTGATCGGCATTGCGAATCGCGCGCCGTAGATTCGATGGTATTTTGTCCCCAAGCGCCGCTACATTCATAATTTTACAAAAATGCCCTTCCGTTTACTTTTGGCGGGGCGACCGATACAATGTCCTGAAGCACCGACACACCAAGGGCCGTAGAATACACGATGACGACTACATCGCACAAAACCATCTGGCGAATTACCGTCGCGTGTGTCGCCATAGCCGGGGTCGTCGTGCTGTTGCGAGGCGAAAAAGCCGAGGCACCCTTCATCTCACCCACGCCGAAGGAAGCCTTCGCCATTCGCGATGACCAGATTGCCGAATTGAACACCCTGCTCGCTTCCGACTGGCGCATGCGCAGAATCCCGACACGAATCGCCGTAGAGCAAGTATCCGCCTACGCCCAACACCCAACACTGGCAACAGCGGAATCTTTCTATGCCCTGGCCCTGTTCCGGTTTTATGCCGAAAAAAATGCGGTCAGTGCTCGCAACGCGCTCGGTCAGGCGATTGCACTCGATCCTCAATGGAGTTGGCCCTATTGTCTGCTCGGTGTCATCCAGTATACCCTGGGCGACACCGTGGAGGGCCTCAAGTTCTTGCACCACGCGATGGAACTCGACCCCGAATGGAGTCGGCCCTACAGCGACTTGGCCATTCTCTATCGTATCGAAGAAAATTGGGCGGTCGCGCTGGAATATGCTCAAATCGCCATGGACATGGATATGGAGAATCCTATCCCGTATTACAATTATGGCGTGATTCTGGACTTCAGGGGCGATCACGATGCCGCCGTCGTTTTCTATGAACGAGTTCTGGAAATGAATGCCGAACTGCCCGCACCGTATTACAACATAGCCTGCGGATTCGCACGCCAATCTGACGTGACCGAAACATTACGCTACCTCGAAATTGCCGTGCGTCTGGACCCAGCCTTTCACTTCGAAGCCAACCGCGACCCCGACTTTGATCCCATTCGTAATAAGGTATCTTTTATCGAGTTCATGGATGCTCACGCCCCGTGATATACTCCGGTGTACAAACTTTTTTGCTGGAACTCCCATGATAAAGTCTTACCTCAGCATCCTCGCACTCGCCTTGCTCTTCATCGCCGGATGCGCCAAGCCCACCGTAGAGAAAAAATCCATCACTGAATATGGAAACGACCTTTTTGAGAAAGCCGACACCCTGGCGAAACAGGAGCTCGTGCGCTTCAACGCTATCGATATGATTTATCGGGACATTCCAGAGATGCACACGTTTCGATCGCCCGCAACACGAATCCAGGAATCCGGCTGGGTTAAGGTTTACCGGCGCATCACTTCCTACACCATCGAAGATGTAAAACGTTCTGACTCACTGATACATCCGGTCGTATACGAGATTAACTATCATTTTGACGTATTCGGTACCGCGTTCCGCAACACGAAAATACAAAATGCATTTGGGGCGACCGAAAACAGCAGTAACTACGTAAAACGGTATAACGGCACGCTTGAACGCCAGTATTATTGTGACGAAAACGGAATACCGATAGATCCGGTATCCCGTGTTCCGTCACGAGCCATGTATTTCGAAGGGGACTACCTGGATGAGACGATAGTAGAACGTCCAAAGGCCATTGAATTGCCGCATAATTAGCTCGTATATGCCGAGAAACACCAGTATTATTGGTAATAATCCCAGTATCCGGCAACGGTGACGGGTTGACAGATACATTTTGTTATGGTATTCTCCAGTCTGCGGAATTTGATTGAGTCATGTCTTGTTGACCTGTCATTACATATTTTGGGGAGGAGTAGACGGTGCTTGGATCATGCTCTGAAGGCGGTAATATTCTAGAATTACAGTGTAGTTTTGGGTATTGTCGGGGCGCCAAAGGGGTCGGTTCAAACAGTCACCTTGTTTGTTTCTCATCTTAATTTGTATTCAATCAATCGCATAATCCAATAAAGAAGGAGGTGAAATTAATGAAAAAATTGGCTATTTTAGCTTGCGTGATGACCGTTTCCACTGGATTCGCGATGGCACAGCAGACCATTTCCATTCCGTTCTTTGCGGATACGAACGGCATCAGTGCCTTCGTTGGTCTTCAGAACACTGGCACATCATCGATCGTTGTTACGACATCGTACCTTGATGCTAGCGGTGGTTCTGCAGCAAGTGGTGGTACTCTTACGTTGAATGCTGGAGAAAGTATTTCTTTCCAGCCTTACACGACGGGTAACTCTACGCCGAAGCGACCTAGTGTTGCTCCGTATGGCTTTGGTTCTATTACCTTTGCCACAAGCGGTGGTTCTGCAGCTGGACGTTACGTTCAGATTGCTGCTTCCGGTTCATTCGCACACAACCTTGAAATTCAGTAAATTGAAAGGTAATCATTAAAGCAAGTAAATTCTGCAATATTTGTTGGAATATATTTGATAATGATTCTAATTTTTTGGGCAGGAATGTCGAGAGACATACCTGCCCTTCCTTTGTTTAACGGCCTTGTAATTGGGTTCACGCTCTGCTAGCATGAGCGCATCGTATAAATACACCAGAACGTTATCCACGAAGCGGTGTGTGTATGTGGATTAAGGCTGTGGATACGGGTTCTAAATCCTCGTTTTTTCCACACGCGATACAGCAAAGTACACGCTCGTTGAGGCTGGATGTTAGCCGTGTGGAAATAGTGGAATTAATACTCACAATTCATCACGGGTGTAACTGCTTGTTTTGATTGTAGTTAGTATCATTATCCACGCTATACAGGTCCTTACGACTACGACTACGTACTTTATATATATATATAGTTAGAACCTAAGGGTGTATAACTCGGGGGATGTTAAATGAAAGTTGTAATTCCAAAATCGGACTTGCTGGACGCTGTCAATAAAGTTAAAACAATTGTATCTGCAAAGTCCGCACTTCCGATTCTATCGCATATTCTTTTTGAGGCAACAGAGAATTCTGTTCAATTGTCTGCAACGGATCTCAAGGTCAGTATCGAGTGCACGGTCGAGTGTACAGTTGAAAAAGAAGGCTCCCTTACCATTTCCTCACAACGGATATCCTCGATTCTCGGCGAGCTGCCTGAAGCGGACATCGTTCTTGAGCTTGAAGACAGTAACGTGGTCCGTCTTGAGTGTGGGAAGATACACACAAAGCTCTACAGCATGTCCCCGGACGAATTTCCGCCAGTGCGGGATTTTGAAGGTATTGAACCACTAATTCTTCCGCAGAGCGTTCTTGGGGAATTATTCCAGCGAACATCATTCGCCATCTGCACCGACCAAGCTCGCTATAATCTAACAGGTCTACTAATTGAAATAAAAGGTGGGGTATTAACGGCTGTCGCGACCGATGGGCGTCGCATGAGCCTGGTGAAACAATCCGAAGGTATTATGGATGGAATTGATATTAAGGTGATTGTGCCAGGGAAAATGATTCACGAACTGGCGCGCCTCTTAGGGGATGAGGGGGATGTGAGCATTCTTATAGGGGAAAGCCAGGCTGGTTTCTCGTTTGGCTCCCTACGTCTCGTTACGGCGCTTATAGAGGGGACATTTCCGAATTACGAGATGGTCGTGCCTAAAAATCACGATAAAGAGGCACTAGTGTCTACCGCTCAGTTTATCGAAGCCATTCGGCGCACACGTACCATGACCAATGATAAATTTAACTCCGTTCGACTACAGATTTCCGATAACCAGTTAAAATTACTGGTGTCCACCCCTGAGGTTGGAGAATATGAAGAAGATCTCCCCCTGGATTATTCAGGTGATGAGTTGGAAATCGCGTTTAATCCGGATTTTGTTCTCGATGTCTTAAAACAGATCACAACAGAACAGTCAAAATTGGTTCTGAAAGACTCAATGAGTCCAGGTGTGATTCGACCTTGTGATGATGAAGAAGAGGCTAAAGGTACTGAATACATCAACGTCGTGATGCCGATTCGGATCTAAAACGAAGATCGAAGTGTTTCAATTAACCCTTCCACATCAAATCCATCGTCACCGATCCGTTTCGGGATCACGTAATATTGGCGCGGGGATACGTACAACAAAATAAACCGATCGTTGTCCTTCCAACGCACAAGGTGTTTCCAGGTGATCGCGGTATTATAAGATTGAGCAACGAATTTCACACCGTCTGCGTCAAAGGATAGAGAAACCGGCTCTTGAAGCAACTTATATTTTCGATACGTGCGTCGTTGTATATACGGGCCAAGAAATTTCCGCGTTAATATATAAAAACCAATGCAGCTGAGCGCGAGTATCTTGATTGTATTCGTAGGACCCACAAAAGCCAGGATCACCACCCACACCCCGATAAATATTTGAAATGATTGAATGACGCGGGTCGGCTTCCAGTGGAGTCGTAGTGCTGCGACAGTATCTTCCTCGGTCACTAGATAATCAACTTCATTCGACATAAAAAACCCCTCTACTTCCGTAAATTCTATTACTCCTGCCCCTCTAATAAACTCAAGTTATTTAGCGCCTGCTCGTTATCGGGATCAATTCGATAGGCCTCTCTAAAATGGTACAGAGCATCTTCACGACGGCCGAGTTGGTTGGACGCCACCCCAAGTCCCACGTGCGCGCCTGAGTGACCCGGATCGATGGACAACACGGTCTCGTAATAAGAAACCGCATCTTGAGGACTACCCTTACGTATGAGAAGATTGGCAATATTGTAGTTTGCCCCTCTATGGTTCGCATTATATCGAATCGTTTCCAGGTAGACTTCGATGGCTTCCATAGGTCTATTTGTGCTTTCCATAATTACGGCCAAGTTAAATCGAGCATCGGCGTAGCTGGGGCGGATAGTGACGGCGTTCCTAAAGTGAACCTCGGCGGTTTCAAAATACCCCTCCCTGTACAGAGTAAAACCCAGCGCATTGTGTGCCCAATAATTGTTTTGAGTGGAATTGAGTGCGTGTCTGAAAATAGTATCACTGCTTCGCCAATAACCGACTTGAATCCAGGTGACAGGAAGTAATATTCCGATAACCACAAGCATGCTTACGGAACAGGTGAGTCGAGCCCGCTTGAATGCATCGTCGAGTGCAAAAGCGAGCATGATAAACAACCCAATGAGCGGAAGATAGGTGTAGCGATCAGCGTGGGCCTGTAACCCTACCTGTACGAGTCCGATTACCGGAACCAGCGTTCCCAAATACCAAAGCCATCCCATAAGATAATATCGACGCTTTCTTAGTAGAATAACCGTAGCACTCACAGTTGCAAGAAAAGTAATCGAGGCCAGCGTTTTCCAAATCGGTATTGAGTCGCCAGGGTGAGGATAGAATACGGCCAAATTCGCAGGCCACACAGTTTGTGAAAGATAGGTCACGTAACTGACGAACGAATTCTGAACGCGAGACGCGAATCCAGCGTATTCGGAACTTTGCGTCATGCCCGATTCCGATTGCACCATATAGACGACAACGCTTGCGACGATCGATATGAACAAGAAAGGGATTTTTTCGACTACACTATGGGTTAAGGATATCGACGGACTCTTTGAGAGTTGCGGCGCTGCGCCACCATTCGTCCCGATACGTTGTAAGGGCCAATAATCGAGTAACAGCAGCACAAATGGCCACGTCACGAGCATTTGTTTGCTCATGAGTCCGAGTATGAACGGAACGAAAACGAGCACATACCGCTTTATCGAAGGCTTAGCCGAGTAACGTATATACGTCAAAATGGTAACGAAGCCGAAGAAGGCGCTGAGCGTGTCTTTACGCTCTGATGCCCAAGCCACGGATTCGACGTGTAGCGGATGAAGCGCGAACAGTGCCGCGACGAATACCGTTGGCAGGAATCGACCTGTGGAGACGCGAAGAATCCAGAAGAGCAATGCGGTATTGACCAGATGTATGGCTAGATTCATGAGATGGTGCGCACCAGCATCCAGCCCGAATAATGAGCAGTCTATCATGTGGGAGATGGAGGTGAGCGGATGCCAGTTGTATACGTGCGGCGTTGTGAAGGCCCAGATCATACTCTCGAATGACAAGCCCTGGTTTATGTACGGATTATCCAATACATAGAGGTTATCGTCGAAATTGATGAATTCATGTCTATATATTTGAGCGTACACCGAGACGGTAGCCAATATCAGGAGGAAACCCGTGACGAGTTCAGGACCCCACGCGCGTATTCGCTGCTCAATGCTCACAGGGCCATGCCTCTCATCCCAAGCCCTGCTGTCTGAGCAACGACATCGTGTCGCCAGGTCCGGTGAAATAGGGTTTGCATACATTTACAGTATAGGCTCACGTTCAAAATAAAATCAAGAGTCTGCAGTCTATTCAGGAAGAGTACTCCATGTCTGGCTCAATGGTATACCAACTTAAAGACTGATACCCTAAGTGGGCTTGGACCAGTATCCCATCGGCTAACCTGTTGCGCTTTTCCGCGCGCTTTGATACATTTTCCATGGACCTAAAAGGAAATCCCGATGGTTTCGATGTCAAAATATTCTAGGTATATCTGGGTAGCCACATTTCTGATTCTGCAACCGATATACTCCAACGCGGATGTTCAGAAACGAAACGTGATCCTGTACGTTGTCGACGATCAAGGTATCAATGATGCCGGATGTATGGGGAATTCCATCATTCACACTCCGGGACTCGACACCCTGGCCGCAGCGGGTACTCAGATGACGCACGCCTATTGCACCACCCCTTCGTGTAGCGCGAGCCGTTCGGTAATCCTGTCGGGACGTTACAATCACGCCAACGGGCAATATGGTCACGCGCACAGTTTTCATCATTTCAAAACCTTCGATACCATCAAGACCCTTCCGAAACACTTGGGAGAGGCGGGATATCGAACATGGTCTGTGGGGAAATTTCACGTCGCTCCGGAAAGCGCATACCCCTTTGATAAAAAACTGGGTGTAAAAGCACCGGTAAAAATGGCCGAAGAATCACGACCGCTCATCGAAGCGGATAGCGATCAACCCTTCTTCTTGTATTTCTGCACGACCGAGCCACATCGACCCTTCAAGAATGAGGGCTCAAAACCGATATCCCCCGAGGAGGTAATCGTTCCAGATTACTTGCCCGACACACCAGAGTCCCGCGCCGAACTCGCGCGTTACTATATGTCCGTAGAACGTGCGGACAGTGGTCTGCTTCGGCTGATCGAAATTCTGAAATCGAGCGGACATTGGGACGACACGCTCATCATCTACATCAGCGACAACGGCATTGCCTTTCCTGGAGCCAAGACGAATATGTATGAACCAGGCGTTCGGTTACCCTGCGTTGTGCGTAATCCGGACACAGTATCTCCGCCGAGAACTTCCGACGCGATGATTACCTACGCGGATCTTCTTCCGACCATTCTGGATTTTACGAAGCTAAGGTACGACCCAAAAAACATTCACGGGCGATCATTTCTGGATCACGTTGCGAATCCAGAGACCTCACCGCGTGATGAAGTATTCCTGTCGCACACCTTTCATGAAATCACCAAGTATTACCCCGTGCGCGTGCTCCGAGAACGCCGTTACAAACTCATCTGGAATATTGCGCACGGCCTTCCCTTTCCTTTCGCGTCGGATCTCTATGCCTCGGACACGTGGCAGGGCGTATTGCGACGAGGGGATGCCGTGTACGGAAAACGTTCGGTCGAATCGCATATTCATCGCGCGAAATTCGAGTTTTATGACCTGGAGGCTGACCCCGATGAAATCAATAATATGATCGATTCACCCGAGCACGCGGATCGTATTTCCATCATGAAGGAAAAACTGAAGACGTATCAGAAAAATACGAACGATCCCTGGATTTCCAAATGGGAGTACGAATAACTCCATGCATTCCTCCTTAATCAAGGTGTTGTTCTTGCTGATTGTTGCGCTGGTGATCACGATCGTTGGTCTTCGCAGGTTTTGGAATGAACCCTCGAAAACACGAAACCTGACCCGGGATCTTTCCATCTCATTTTTCACCACCACCTTCCTCCTCTGCACGGTCGAGTTTTTCTTTGCAACCTTCATGATTCAGTCCGACGGTTTTGGCTTTACCTTGTCGTCCAGGAAGTGGTTTGATACCTATTGGAAGCCGATAAACGATGCCGGGTATCGGGATTATGAGCACGACTGGAAGGAGAACATTGTTCTGGTTACCGGAGACTCCTTTGCGGCCGGACACGGAATCAAACACATTGAGCAGCGTTTCGCGAGCCATCTGAACACCCATCTAGGGGCGGATTGGACCGTTGCGGTCGTCGCACAAAATGGATGGGGTCCGAAGGAGGAGTTGGAGGCACTGCGCGAACATACCGCCAAACCCAACCACATCATCGTTTCGTATTATCCCAACGATATTCATACTGCGGCAGAAAAACACGACCTTCGATCGGACAGCGACACAGTGCCCGTTACGAATCCCGTGTTGCGCCCTGTCGTGAATCGATTCTACGCCGCCAATCATTTGTATTGGAGAATGGCGCGGCGCGATCAAATCAATTCGTACTGGGAATTTTTGGAGGAGGCGTACAACGATCCGGAAATTTGGGATACGCATACGGACGAATTGCAGGCCATTGTGGATTATGCCGAAGAACAAGATGCCTCGGTCTCATTCGTTCTATGGCCGCTACTTTTCGATGTGAGCAAAACGCAACCCATGACCGACAAGGTAGCCCGGTGGATGACCGACAACCAGATACCCCATCTCGATCTTTCGCAACACCTCTCGGATAGAAGAGCGGCGAGTATGGTCATCAACACAATGGACGGCCACCCCAACGCCGAACTGAACAAGGAAGTCGGTCAGTTGATTTACGATACTCTGGGTCCGTGGGAAGATACCTCCACGGAGTAAGTGCCGCGCAAACAAAAAGATTCCCCGAAGCACCAAGCGGCACTTCGAGGAATCGTGTATTTCTAGAGTGTATCTATTTGGTTATTTAGTCCGTGAGGTCCGTCCAGCTGTACGACATCCAACCCAGCGCCATCTCGTCGGTCGTGCTGCCCCCAAAGCGAATCGCTTTGTCTGGATCCGGATTATTCGGATTCTCCGCCGAGTTGTCGAAGGTCATTTCCACGGCAATGGTCGTGCCGGCCGGGAACTGCTTCGGCTCGGGATACTGGTAATATAGCTGCCACGCGTAATCGTAACGCGGCACATCCAACACCACTTCTTTTGTGCCATCAGGATACGTCGCCGTGTATTTCGCAGCAACACCACGCAGATGCATGTGCGGCAGGAAATTCAGCACTTCGAAGGGACGATCAAAGGTATGCTGCATCGCCACTTTATGCGCTTTGGCATGCGGCGGAATCTCGAAACGAAGATTACCAATGGGTTCGATGTTGATCGGAATCACATCCTCGTCTTTGTCATAGAAGAAGAGTCCCAAGCGAGACTGATCCCATTCGCCTGTACCAGGGCCTGGTTCTTTATGGTAGTGCATGCTGATGCGCAGCAATGATTCTTTCTGAAGCTCGATACCGTAGCCTTCCTGGATATAGGCGGGTTCAGCACCTGGAGCGAGTCCACCGATATTGCCGTACCCCAACTGGCCGCCCGCTTCGGTGCGAATCGTCTGATGCGGGTTGTTTGTGTAGACCACAATGTGGTGCACGCTGCTGGCGTCGCCTTGTGCTTCAACCGTTTTGAGCCAGCGATTTTCAGGCATCTGTTCTTTGGTTAATTTCACCGGAATCATCGGCTGCCAATCTTCAACGTCGTCACTGACCCAGACTTTCTCGGGAAGAGGTACAATCAAATCAGGCTCGCCCAACCACCACTCGCGACTCGGAAAGGAGATAGGCTCAGGCGCATCGGAAGGATTGCCGCGCTTGGCTCCTTGCTCGACCCAGCGCACGATAGTATCGATTTCATCCTGCTCCAACGAACGGTCGTTGCGAAACACGCCTTTGAATTCGTCGGAGGCGAACCACGGCGGCATGGATTTACTTGCGACCTGCTTGGCAATCGCCTTCGCCCAGGGACGCGCTTCTTCATAATTCGTCAGCGAAAACGGCGCCGTCAAACCAGACATCTTCATCGGCTGGGTACGGTGACATTTCTGACAGTTCTTCTGCATGATCGGCAGCACGTCTTTCGTAAATGTGGGACGCGCGGGGACTTCAGCTGCAGCAAAAGGGGCAATCGAAAACGCTCCCAACAGCGCAGCAAGAGTGATACTCTTTTTCATGTTAATCTCCTGGATATCGTGTCGCAACGCGACGATGGTGGACCTGAAAATCGGCTAAATAACCGGACTCCGACACCCATTACACCCTGAATCGGCGGTATTTGTCAACAAATCGCCAATTTGAGGAGGATTGGAACGGCTCAGAAGGTTAAACAGCCAAGCACCTTAGGAAGTTCCGTCCAGAAGCACTTCAAGGATGCCCAGACAGAAATCAGGCAAATCGTCGGGTTTTCGGCTGGAAACGAAGTTGCGGTCAATCACCACCGCCGAATCCTCCCAAATGGCACCCGCATTCACGAGGTCATCCTTGATTCCAAGCGATCCGGTAGCCCGTACACCCCTGTAAACATTGGCTGAAATGGGTATCCAGCCCCCATGACATACCGCAGCGACCAGTTTCCCAGCATCCGAGAAATCCCGAACCAGCTCCAAAACCTTGGGGTCCCGCCGCAATTTGTCTGGCATAAACCCTCCCGGCACCACCAATCCATCAAACTCCGCCGCATCCATGTCATCAATGGCCGCATCAGACCGGCAGGGATAGCCATTCTTGCCGGTATAAGTAACCCCGGCCTCAGGCCCGGCCAGCACCACCTCAGCCCCTTCCTCATCCAAACGCAGCTTCGGATACCATAACTCCAGATCCTCGTAGATGTCTCCTACGAAGAAGAGAATGCGTTTGCCTTCAAGACGAGTTGAGCGTTTCATAGTGATTTCCTAATTGTTGTTTATCGACTCTAAAAAAGACTACCAATACGGAAAGCTACTGAACAAGAAGTGCTTCACTAGACATCTGGTGATATATTCAGTATAGTAACTTCAGAGTCAAGGTTCCGGGGGACGGTATGTTTGCTTTTCTGAGGGGGGTCGTTGCGGCGAAAACGCTGGAACAGATCCATTTGGACGTGAACGGCATTGGCTATGAGGTTGCCGTGCCGGACGGGGTGCATCGACGTCTTTCACCGGATCAGACCGTCACTCTACTCACCTATTGCCACATTCGCGAGGACTCGTTTCAGATTTTCGGTTTTTTGCGTGATGAGGAGAAGTTGTTGTTTATGAAGCTGCTCAGCATTACTGGCATCGGCCCCAAGGTCGCCCTCTCCTTTCTATCTGCACTCACCCCTGCGGAATTTGGACAGGCTATCATGGCCAGCGACGTGACCGCGATAACGAAAGTCCCCGGTGTCGGCAAAAAAACCGCCCAACGCGTCGTGCTGGAATTCAAAGCGAAGTTGGGTCAGGACACGGAACTCAGCGCCATCCTTGGAGAAGATGCAGACTATGCCGACGATGGAAGCGACGACGTCATCGCAGCGTTGATGTCGTTGGGATGCACGCCCGTCGAAGCAAAAAAGGCCGCCGCCAAAGCACGCAAGGTTTGCGGCAAGAAAGCATCCGACGAAGACCTGGTAAAATCGGCCCTGCGGTCGATGTCGAAGGTGTAAGCAATGGCCGATGACGAAGTAATCCAACCCACCCCGGGCGAAGATGACGGACAATACGACGAGCAGATCCGTCCGCATCGAATCGATGATTTTCCGGGTCAGGAAGCCATCAAGAAGAAATTGCAGATTTCCATCGCCGCCGCCAAACAACGCAACGAATCCCTCGATCACATGCTAATGTCCGGTCCACCGGGTCTTGGCAAGACGACCCTCGCACGCATCCTCGCGCAGGAAATGGGGGTCGATATTAAGTCCACTTCGGGTCCGGTCATCGAACGTCAGGCGGATTTATCGGCCATCCTCACCAGCCTCGAAGAGTTCGACGTCCTCTTTATCGACGAAATTCACCGACTCAATCATGCGGTCGAGGAGACGCTCTACTCCGCCATGGAAGACTTCGAAGTGGACATCATGCTGGGTAAAGGCCCCACCGCGCGGTCCATGAAAATTGGATTGAAACCCTTCACCCTCATCGGCGCTACCACCCGCGCGGGCCTCTTAACACCCCCCCTGCGTGCACGATTCGGGGACACCTGCCGCTTCGATTTCTACTCACCGGAGGAACTCGAAGCCATCGTCATGCGGTCCGCACGGATCATGGATGTGCCCATCGATCCGGAAGGCGCATTGGAAATCGCGGGACGTTCCAGAGGCACCGCGCGTATTGCAAATCGACTACTCCGTCGTGTGCGGGACTACGCTCAAGTGAAAGGCGAGGGTATCATCACACATGACATGGCCAAAAAAGGACTCAACCTGCTCGGCATCGATTCGCTCGGTCTCGACGACATGGACAAAGCCATCCTGAACACAATCATCTCGAAGTTTAACGGCGGACCGGTCGGTGTGTCCTCGCTCGCTGTCGCCATCGGAGAAGAACGCCAGACCCTCGAAGAAGTCCACGAACCCTTCCTCATCCAAATCGGCTTCATGAAACGCACCCAACAAGGCCGCGTCGTCAC
Organism: Candidatus Hydrogenedentota bacterium; assembly: GCA_046583315.1. Lineage (GTDB taxonomy): Bacteria > Hydrogenedentota > Hydrogenedentia > Hydrogenedentales > DTSJ01. The sequence continues at coordinate 9,264 of JAYGCN010000313.1, read as the reverse complement.
GCCAAGAGCCTACCAACACTTGGGACTCACGCCACCCGAAGATCCACAGGGGCGGTTGCTCTAGGGGAAGAGGATATGCAGACACTTCTAGTTGCAGTTGTATTTCTGGTCGCTGTGAGCGGTATTGCCATACTTATCAGTAAAATCCCGCCCAAGTACGACAACCTCGGAATCAACAAGCGTGACGACATTCCTTGGAAAGCATACTTAGTAATTTTTCTTTTCGTAATTTTCCTCAGGTATATAGATGCAATATCGGACAAGAGTTCGGAAGTGCTATATTTTCTGATGCTCTTTCTATGGCTACCATATCTGATATTAGCTGGTCCTAAAGTGGGTACTAAGAAGAGGGATGAGTATCTAAAAAAACCGGAAGAAACGAAGGACGATCCTCCACATCCAGCCTACAAGATTATTGACAATGTAGAGAAAGATATTCTGCAGTGGGCTGATGAGCAATCAATTCAGTTACATAGAATCGAATATGTGGCCGTGTTCGAGTTTTGGAATGACCATCTCGGAATCCGGACGTTCTTCGAGACAAAAAAAGATGCCAAACGCTGCCGTAAGGATGGAACAACATCTAGACTTGAGCAGAAATATATGGAGCTACCGGAGCTTTATAACTATCCATTCGATGAGTTTCCTAGTGTATCGTTTGATTTCGATTCACACGAAAACGTAGTCCGATAATATGAAGGAAACTATTTTTATAGGCTCAGATGAACTTATCCCATAGCCGCCTGCTTTAACTTCATCACGGCATGTGCGTATCGCTGGCTAGTTGCACTTCCAAGCCATGCGGATCCGGGAAGTAGATTCGATTACCTGCAACTCTCGGTTTTAGGCCTGCCGCTTTCAGTTTTTCTTCCGCATCCCGTACATCGTAGTTCTTCACCGAATAACAGTAATGGTTCATGCCGGGTGTCGGTGACTTGAACAACGCGACGAAGTTATTGCCGCAGTTCATGAAACAGTTATTGCTGCCTTGGCGCGAGACCTCCATGCCCAGATGTTTTACATAGAAATCGCGTGACACATCGATATCCGGCACGTTCAACGCGATGTGGTTTACACCGGTGGCCGTAAACGTGCTCGACTCCGCTGCGATTGCTGAGGTCGATCTCCCAACCAACGCCATCGTAGCGGCCGCGCCGGCAACAAGCTTCACCAACTGTCTCCGGGTCATTTTTCCCTGCTCAAAGTCTTTTACAAACGCATCAATCGTGGATTCCATGGTTCTTCTCCTAGTGGGCATCGTTATTTCGATTGTACATCAAATCAACGAATATTTTGACTCCACGTCCAAAACGCTTTATTCTATATAAATACAACCGTATCTATGACGCATTCAGACCTGTTTTACAGGCTGTATTCGATGGAGAAACTGGTGCTTTTTCGTATTTTACCTTGTATTTTGGGCCTATTCATCGCTGTATGTGCACCTATTGCATCAGCGCAGCAACCCGAATTCACGCCCGACCAGATTCGCTTCTTTCAGGATGATATTTACCCAATCCTAAGCTCTATTTGTTTCGAATGCCACGCCGGCGGCGACAAGTTGGAAGGTGACCTGTACCTGACGAGTCGCGAGTCGATGTTGAAGGGCGGTGAGAACGGTCCGGTATTTGAGATGGATGATCTGGACGACACGCTCTTCGCCGAAATGCTTTCCTACGAAGACGCACTGACCGAGATGCCGCCGGATGGCAAGCTGCCTCAAGATCAGATCGATACTCTCACGAAATGGATCAAGATGGGCGCGCCGTGGGATCCGGATCTCGAACGTGAACCGACCCCGGTAAAAGAGTCGATGGTCGTCGACGACAAGGCGAAAGATTACTGGGCCTACAGACCCGTGCGCTCGCCGAAGATTCCGAAGGTACAAGATGCGGAGTGGGCAGCGAATCCCATTGACGCTCTGGTCTATGATCGCCTTCGCAAAAACGGTTTGAAACCGAATGGTCCCGCCGAAAAACAAGCCCTGATTCGTCGCGTCTATTACGACTTGACCGGACTCCCGCCGACACCCGAGCAGGTGCAGGAATTCGTTGGGAATTCCTCACCCGATGCTTACGAAGACGTGATCGACACCTTGCTGGCGTCACCGCATTACGGCGAAAAATGGGCAAGACACTGGCTCGACGTTGTTCGCTACGCAGACTCCCACGGCTTCGAACGCGACGAGAACAAGCCCTTCATGTGGCGCTATCGCGATTACGTGGTCGATTCGTTCAACGCAGATAAACCTTACGATCAATTTGTAAAAGAGCAGCTCGCTGGCGACGAATACGACAACCCGACACCGAACCAAATTACGGCAACCGGCTACTACCGCCTTGGTCAATGGGACGACGAACCCGCCGATCCCAAGCAGGCGGTATTCGACAATCTCGATGACTTGGTGAGTACGACCGCACAAACCTTTCTGGGTATGACCGTCGGTTGCGCACGGTGCCACGATCACAAAATAGACCCCATCCCGCAGAAGGATTATTACAGATTTCTCGCGTTTTTCCGAAACATCACCGAAACCAAACGCACGAAAGACTACGGCATCCTGCATAACATCATGAACGCCGAGGAACAGGCGGAATATGATGCAAAGGTCAACGCAAAGGAAAATATACAGGCCAATCTGGTGGAAGAACGCTATAACCTCGTAGAATCATTCAAAGCGGCTGCTGCGAAGGACAGTCCCGACTGGTTAAAAGCACGCGATGCGCGCCTCTCGGATCTCACCGATCTTTCGTATCGTTTCTACCGCGATACCTGGGAAAGCCTTCCCGACTTTGACATGATTAAAGTTGAAACCTCAGGCGATCTCGATCACAACTACATCACCACTTCGCCAGCCAGTCGAAATCAGGCGATCGGCCTTGTTTTCGAAGGTAAATTGCGCGTGCCGGCAAAGGGTGACTATACCTTTCACTTCGATGCGCGAGATGGCGTGCGCCTGACAGTGGGCCGAAAAGTCGTATTTGAATCACCGAAGCTCGGAACCTTCAAAACCTCCGAAACGGCGTCGCTCAAGAAAGGCCTCCAGGATTTCCGGCTGGAGTATTTCACCAAAGACGGTCCGCCGAAACTATCCCTGGCGTGGGAGGGCGGCAGCATCGTCAAACGGTCACTTTCTATTTCCGGAATTGATAGTACGCAAAAAAAGCAACTCGACTCTCTCGTGGTTCAGCACGGAATCACCTATCTCGGCAAGCAAGGCCATACGCGTTACAAGGATATTCAAAAAGAGCTCAAGACGCTGCGAGATACGTCGATTGAAGGAAAACGCACGCCCGCCGTCGCTGAAAAAGGCACTAACGCCCCCGATACGTTCCTGCTGATTCGTGGTAGCGCACATGCGAAAGGTGTCAAGGTTGTACCCGCGTTTCCCCAGGTTCTCTCCCCGCCGGAAGCGATAATACCGGAGCCGTCCAAAGAGAAGAATACGACTTACCGGCGTACCGTATTGGCCGACTGGATCGCCAGCAAAGACAATCCGATCACCGCGCGCGTTATGGCCAATCGTATTTGGCAACACCATTTTGGTCGCGGAATCGTGCGCAGCTCAAATGATTTCGGCAAGCTGGGCGATCAACCCACGCACCCGCTCCTGCTCGATTGGCTAGCGCAGAATTTTATGGATAACGACTGGAGCATGAAGTCGCTGCATAAACAAATTATGCTGTCCAAGACTTACCGCATGTCTTCCCGGGGTCAAACGAAGGCTCTCAAGACCGACCCGGGGAATAACCTGTTCTGGCGTTTCGATATGCGGCGTCTCACGGCTGAGGAAATTCGCGATTCGCTGCTCGTTGCAACCGGCGAAATCAATCTCGCGATGGGTGGACCGACCGTCTTCCCGACCTTGCCCGCCGAGGTGATCGAGACCTCCTCCAAGAAAGCCAATATTGTTGGCTCCGGCATTTGGGGACTCGCAAAACCCGAGGATGAAGTGCGCCGAAGTATCTATATCCATATCAAACGCTCACTCGTCCACCCCATGCTGTCCGGTTTCGATTTCGCGGACATTGATGCCAGCTGCCCGGTACGATTCACGACGACCCAACCCGGTCAGGCTCTGGCCTTGCTCAACAGCGAATACGTCCATGACCGCTCACAGGCTTTACTGCGGCGAATCAAGCGCGACGTCGGGAATGATGTTGACGCCCGAATAGAGCGTGCATTCGAGCTGGCAACGGGCAGAAAACCGTCCGAGCTGGAGATGGACATGTGCCGCACCTATCTTGACGAATTACAAACCGAAGAAGGTGCTACGCTGGGTCGCGCCATGCAGCGCCTGTGCTTGTTGGTGCTCAATTTCAACGAGTTTCTATACCTCGACTAAGGAGTTTTTTATATGTCGTGCAAAGAATGTAATCATGACAATGACCATTTAGGCCTGAATCGCCGCGAATTTCTGCATCGCGTCGGTGGTGGATTCACCTCCGTCGCGTTGGCCGGCATGCTCGCCAAGGATGGATTCCTGAACAATCAGGCCTTCGCCGCAGACGGGAAAACGGCCTTCGTCAATCCACTCGCTGCGAAGCCACCTCACTTCGCACCGAAAGCCAAAACGGTCATCTTCCTGTTCATGTACGGCGGTCCCAGTCATGTCGACACCTTCGATTACAAACCGGAACTATTCAAACACGATGGCAAAACGATTCAAGTAAAAACGCATGGTCGCGGAGGACACAAGAGCGAAGGACGCATTGTTGGACCCAAGTGGGACTTCGCGCAACACGGCGAATCCGGTGCATGGGTATCCGATCTCTTCCCGCACCTGGCCACCTGTGTCGACGACATCGCATTTCTAAAATCCATGACCGCCGATTCACCCATTCACGGCTCGGCCATGCTGATGATGAACTCCGGCAAACTCATCAGCGGAACGCCTTCACTGGGGTCATGGTTGAACTACGGTCTCGGCACTGAAAACGAAAATCTGCCGGGATATGTGGTCATGCTCGACAAAACGGGTGGACCCATCAGCGGCGCAAAAAACTGGACCAGTGGCTACATGCCGGCTAGCCTGCAAGGCACGGTTTTCAAGGCTACGGGATCGCCCATCATGAACCTGAAACGTCCTGATAACATGAGCGATTCTGAACAACGGCGCATTATCGATCACCTCAACCATTTCAATGATCTGCATTTTGAGGAGCGCGCAGACAATTCCAATTTGGCCGCACGCATGGCCAGCTATGAGCTTGCGTATCGCATGCAGACAACCGCTCCGGAAGCAGTTGATATTGAAGAGGAACCCGCCCACGTGAAAGAACTCTACGGGATCGACCAAGAACGTACGGAAGATTTTGGACGTAAATGTTTACTGGCCCGACGGCTCGCAGAACGCGGCGTGCGATTCATTCAAGTGTACTCCGGCGGCTCGCACAACGACGATAATTGGGACGCCCATGCGGACTTGAAATTCAACCATGACAAACACTGCGGCAATACCGATAAACCCATCGCAGGTCTCATCAAAGACCTCAAACAACGAGGAATGCTCGACGAAACGCTCATCGTGTGGGGCGGCGAATTCGGACGTCAGCCCACGGCGGAATATGAAAAAGGTACTGGGCGCGATCACAACGCACTGGGATTCACTATGTGGATGGCTGGCGGCGGAATCAAGGGCGGCGTAACGGTTGGCGAAACGGACGAATTGGGTAGTGCCGCCGTGACGGACCGACTTCACGTCAAACACCTCCATGCGACCATTCTCAACCAAATGGGCCTCGACCCGAATTCGTTGTCTTACTTCTACAACGGCCTCGATCAAAAACTGGTTGGCGTCGAAGGCGCCGATCCAATTCATCAGATTATCGGCTAATCCATCGCGAAGAAGACCTAACCATGCACCTGACCATATTTTATACACCCATCACGAAACAGTTACTCCGATTGATATCTTTTCTCTATCTCAAGATGATCGGTTGGCGTGTCCATGGCGCGGCACCTAAGGAGACGACGTTCATCGTACTCGCGGGTCCGCACACGAGCAACTGGGATTTCCCATTGATGATTGCCTGTGCATCCCTTATTGGCGTGAAACCTTACTGGATGGGCAAGAAAGCGATATTTTTCTTCCCGCTGGGCTGGTTTTTCAAATGGCTTGGCGGTATTTCCATTGATCGCAGCAAGAGCAACAGCGTGGTTACTCAAATGGTGACTATTTTTGACAACGCGGACGAGCTGTGCGTACTTATTCCGCCTGAAGGTACCCGAAAACGGCGCGAACAGTGGAAAACCGGCTTCTATCACATCGCGGTTCAGGCGAAAATACCGTTGGTATTGGGGTATGTCGATTACGGTAAGAAGATAGGTGGTTTTGCTGAAGTGTATTGGCCTACCGATGATGTCGAAGCAGATATGCGCTACATTCAGAACTTCTATGCGTCCAAGGGCGCCAGATATCCAGCAGAATTCGCCGGAGAGTACATCGATCCCGATGGCGCAGACCCGCAATAACCCGTATTTACAATCACTATCAACGCCCATGGTACACTTTTTGCAGTATTCTGAAATTTGATTATCAGTAGAGTCGACTCGGGGGAGTTTTGATGAAGCGGTGGGAACTTGGTCGTTGCTAAACGTATTTAGAAACCAGTCATTCCGAATCAAGCTATTTGTCACGACCATGGGGATCAGCCTGTTTACCGTCGTGCTGGTCACCTCTGCGTTCATCGCCTACCACATCTTCGAATACCGCCAGACCGTTCTTTCCGATCTGAAGACCAATGTCGGCATTATGGCCGACAACACGGCCGCCGACGTGTTCTGGGGTCTCGATCTGGAAGACTTTGATTACAACAAAGAAGCCGCCAAGACTCTGGCCGGGCTGGAATCGAATGAATACGTCCTAAGCGCAAGGATTGTTTTGCCGGATGGCAGAATATACGCATTCCATGTGCGCGAGGGCTATACACAAGAAGAAATCGACCTCTCTGACTCAAGTTTCATTTACGTGATTGAATCCGATGTTCGATATGACGACGAAGTACTCGCCACGATGGTCTTTACCTCCGATTTAGGGCCTTTCTATCTCTCACGCATGAGGGTGCTCGTTGGTGCAGGCATCATTATCGGGATGGTCACATTGATCATTGCCTTCTTATTGACTTCCGTGCTCCTCGAATTTATCTCCCGTCCAGTTCTGCAACTGGCGGAGACAGCGCGGCGCGTGACCGAGGACAAAGACTACTCGATTCGTGCAATCAAGCTTTCAAGTGACGAATTGGGTGATATGACCGAGCAGTTCAACACCATGCTATCGACCATTGAAGCTCAGCACAACGAGTTGATGGTCGCCCAGGAAGAGCTTGAGGAACGCGTGCGTGATCGTACGAGTCACATGCTTGAGGAAATTCGTATTCGGACAGCCGCCGAGTCCAAGGCGGACGCATACAACAACGATCTGAAAATCGAAATTGCGAAGCATGAGGAGACCGAAACGCTGCTCCAGGACTATTACCGCGAACTCCAGGACACGAATCGCAACTTGAAGCGAGCGATTGAACAATCCAACGCGATGGCGGTAGAAGCCCAGTCGACCAACTCGGCGAAATCCGACTTCCTGGCCAACATGAGCCACGAAATCCGCACACCGATGAACGCCATTATTGGCTTTTTACTCGATACGAATCTCAACTGGCCACTTTATCTACAGAAGATAAATGGACCCAGTTGGGAACCGTGCTGATAACGTCAATGGGCGGAAAAGAATTAAACTTCAATCCGTCGGGCGAGGTCGCTCACGTAAACAAACCGATTCGACAAATCAATTTATTGCAGGCCATTGTCGCAGTTTCGGGTGAAGAAATCGATGAGAGAATCCAGGCTGCGCTTCAAGATCAGCTGCGCGATGACAGCGAAGGCGCACACCAACTCAACGGCGTGTATGTGTTGCTGGTGGAAGATAATCCGATGAACCAGGAAGTCGCACGCAAGATGCTTGGCGATATGGGATGCCACCTGACTATTGTCGGCAACGGGCAGGAAGCGTACGATACCTATCTGGAACGCAATTTTGACGTCGTGTTGATGGACGTTCAAATGCCCGTAATGGGCGGGCTTGAAGCGAGCAAAAAAATTCGCGAGCAGGAAGTCTTTTTGAATAAACATACACCCATCATCGCGATGACGGCGCACTCGATGCAGGGGCACAAGGAGATGTGCCTGTATGCGGGCATGGACGACTACATCAGCAAACCCATATCCCCAGAACCCTTGTATACCGTGCTCATAAAATGGGTGAGTGACTCCGTGGTGCCGGAGGGAGAGGATTCCGAATTCGCCCAAAATGGAAACGCCGATGAGTCGGAAGCTTCCGTGACCGAAGTAATGGAAAGTTTGGATTCCAAAGCCGATCAAGACGAACTACCAGTGGATTTTACGCGATTGCGAGACCTGACCGACGGTGACGAAGACCTGTTTGTGCATCTGATTCAATTGTTCCTGACGGATAGTGAGGAACACAATGAGTTGTTGCGCGATGCCGTCCGGGCGCGCGATGCCGATACGATCTCTTCTGAAGCGCACCGGCTCAAGGGAGGGGCGGGCCAGATAGGCGCTACCCGATTGCACTCGATGGCCGCTACCTTGGAGAACCTTGGACGGGAAAATTCCATGAATGATGTGGACGACACCTTTAGTGCACTGGAAACCGAATACCTGAAGGTCTGTGATTTTCTACAGCCGGAGATTCGTACGTGAAAATACTCATTGCCGATGACAACCCGCTCGATTTATCCGTCCTCAAGTTGACCCTCGAAAAATGGGGTTACGAGGTGGCTACAGCGGTTAACGGAAAAGAAGCACTGGATGCCATGAGCGGTGACGATGCACCTTCGCTTGCGATTCTGGATTGGATGATGCCCGAGTTGACCGGACTTGAGGTGTGCGCGGAACTCCGTTTTCGGGATACCAAACGCTATATATACACGCTCATTCTTTCGTCACGTACGGAAAAGAGCGACATCATCAGCGGAATGCAATCCGGAGCCGATGATTATCTCGATAAACCGGTCGATGTCAATGAGCTCAAAGTTCGCCTCCGTGCCGGGCACCGCATCATTGAACTTCAGGAAGATCTCATCGCAGCCCGGGAGGAACTTCGCGTCCAGGCGACGCAGGATTTTCTGACCGGGATCAGCAACCGACTTGAAATCATGAACTTTCTGGGACGTGAAATCAACCGAGCGTCGCGTAACGATGGGTCAATGGCTGTCGTGATGGCAGACATTGACAAATTCAAGAACG
>JAYGCN010000022.1:0-7033 GCA_046583315.1 Candidatus Hydrogenedentota bacterium | reverse complement strand
ACATCGTTCAAAAAATCATGGAGAAACCTAAAGCAGCACGCCTCCAATGAAGCACAACTCCTGAAGCAGTTCCACGGCTACTTCGACGGCTTCCAGACCCTAAAACTTCTGCACCACCTTCGGAATACCGGGCTTCCCGATGTAATTACCTTCGAGGCACTGAAGATACTTTCTTCACGAGCAGGGTTTGAACTCAATATCGCGTCTGACGCACGAGATGATATCGATGCTCAAATCGATGTGCTACGACAGCTTCGAGAAATCAGTTGACGACCTGCGCGTCCGTGGCTTCCTGTTCCATGAGCACCGCCAAGTAGGCACGCAAGTCCGCTATGACCGGCTCAACAGTCACGTGCGCCATCAGCCCCACACGCACACGCGTCGAATCACGCAGTCCATGCAGATAATGCGTGTAGAATTTCCGGAATGAAGTCACACCGCGCTGTTCCCCACGTTTCTCGACGTTCTCGTTCAAGTGGCGAATGCACAACTCAATGCGATCCTCGACCGTCGGCGGCGCTAAATATTCACCCGTGTCCAGAAAATGTCGCGCCTCACGAAAAATCCATGGATTCGTAATCGCGCCGCGTCCAATCATTGCACCGTCACATCCTACATCCAAAACCGCCTTCACGTCTTCCGGCGTCACGATGTCACCATTGGCAATCAGAGGTAAATCCGGCGCGGCAGCTTTCACTTTTGGCAGCCACGACCAATCCGCTTCACCGGTATAGCCCTGGCAACGCGTGCGACAATGCACGGTCAACGCCTGAACACCATTGTCCGCCAACATCCGCGCGACATCTTCGATCACGATGGTGTCGTCGTCCCAACCCAGACGCGTCTTGACCGTCACCGGCAACGACGTCCCCTTCATTACCGACTGCACGACCATCTCAAATTTATCCAAATCCTTCAGTAACCCCGCGCCATCTCCGCGACCAGCCACTTTTTTCACCCAGCACCCGCAGTTGATGTCGATGAAATCCGGACCAAGGTTCTCCGCGATACCCGCAGCAGCTTCCAGAGAATCTCCGTTGCTTCCATACAACTGAATCGCAACCGGACGTTCCAACTCGGTGACACGTACCTTGTCCAGGGATCGTTGCACGTTGCGACTCAGTGCCTCACAGTTCGTGAACTCCGTATAAACGATATCCGCGCCGCGCTCTTTGCAGATTTGGCGAAACGGAATATCCGACACATCTTCCATCGGTGCCAGACAGATCGGCTGATTAAATTCCATTTTTCCAATTGTAAACATCGGCAAATACTCGTAGGTTTCGTCAAATAGATGCGTATTTTAACACATATCTGCTACCCTACGGAATCATTGCGATACGAACGGGAGTACCCATGAGCGAGAAATCTTTACTCGAAACCACCTTGCGCCACGCTTTGACCTATCTCGAGTCCCTGGATACAGCATCCGTAGCGCACACCGCTACCCTTGAGGAGTTGCGCGCCAAAATCCATCGGCCCCTCACCGACGAAGCCCTCGATGCCGAGCAGGTCATCAACGATCTCGTGCACGATGTAGAAGGCGGCATACTGGGCAGTGCAGGCGGACGATTCTTCGGCTGGGTCATCGGAGGAGCAACCCCGGCATCAATCGCGGCAGACTGGTTAACCTCCGTGTGGGACAACAACGCGGGCCTTTACACTTGCGCACCCGCCGAGGCCGTCATCGAAGAATCCTGCGGCGAATGGCTCAAAGAATTATTGTGCCTTCCCGAGTCAGCATCCTTTGCCCTCGTGACCGGTTGCCAAATGGCGCACACGACCTGCCTCGCGACCGCACGCCACGCCCTTCTTGAACGTCGAGGTTGGGATCTTCAAAAAGACGGTCTATTCGGTGTGCCACGAATCCATGTACTCTCCAGTACCGATTTTCACGACACGATTTTGCGCTCCCTACGCCTGCTTGGACTGGGTACGAATTCGCTGCATACCATTCCCTCTGACAATGAAGGTCGCCTCACCGCCGAAGGGCTCACTGCTGCATTCGAAGACATCGGCGATGAACCGTGCATCGTTTTACTGCAAGCCGGCGACCTCAATATCGGCGCATTTGATCCCTTCGAAGAACTCATTCCCATTGCACACGCGCACAACGCCTGGGTACACATCGACGGGGCCTTCGGACTCTGGGTCAATACGAGTCCATCGCGCCGCCACTTCCTCAAGGGCGTCGAGCAGGCCGATTCATGGGCCACCGACGGCCACAAATGGCTCAACCTGCCCTACGATTGTGGCTACGCCTTCGTCGCACACCCGGAAGCGCACCACGCCGCCATGGCACAGAAGGCCAGCTACCTCACCCACAAAGATGACGTACGCGATCAGATGGACTGGACACCTGACTTCTCCCGACGGGGACGTGGTTTCGCCACCTACGCCGCGATTCGCCAGATGGGACGCAACGGCATCACCGACCTTATTGATCGTTGCTGCGATCACGCCCACACGCTCGTCACCCGCATCGGCGCACTCGATGGCGCGGAACTCATCTGGGAACCCACCATCAACCAAGGTCTCGTTCGATTTCCAAGTCCAAAATCCGATGCCACCGAAGCGGATCATACTGCCCACACCGAAGCGGTCATCGCAGGCATCCTCGAAACCGGGGAAGCTCTCTTCAGTTCCACCACATGGCGCGGCATCCAATGCATGCGCGTCTCCGTCTCCAACTGGCGCACCAATGACTCCGATGTAGACCGAGCCGTTGCCGCAACGAAACGGGTGCTCTCAAACAACCTGGCGGAATAAAGGATTTTTCATGCCCGACCTATCTGAAAAAGAAGCGGTTGCATTCAAACTCGCGGACGCCAAGGGAACGACACACAGCTTGCCGGACTATCGCGGACATTGGCTGCTGCTCGTATTTCACCGACACCTGGGTTGACTGCCCTGTCGCGAGCATCTCACGCAGTTGCGCGAGATCGAAAATAAACTGGACGAACTGAACGTCAAAGTGGCCGTCGTGACTTTCGAGGCGGGACCACTCGCCCAGGCCTATGTCAGCGAAACGGATCTCCAGTGGTCGTTGCTCGTCGATGAGACGCGCGCGCTCTATAAGGGCTACGGCATGGAACACGGCAGCCGCTGGAATGTCTACGGCCCGCCGGCCTGGTGGATATACGCCAAATTGTTGCTCAAGGGCCGAAAGCTGCGGACATCCCACTCCGATTTCAAACAGCTCGGCGGGGATGTGTTAATCGATCCCGAAGGCCTCGTGCGCCTGCATTATATCGGAAACGGGCCAGCTGACCGACCTTCGGTAGAGTCCATTTTGCGAGAAATTCCCTCAGAATAGTTCCGTATAGCGATCTCTTCTGCCCCTTTCCACCTTTTCCGTCCGGAACTTGCCAGATGCCCTCTTTCGTACTATACTGAAAGGCAATCGTAGTCGCATTTGAGAAGGAATTGGAGATGAGAGTGCAGTAAAACCATAGAGGTGTCGCCGTGAAACCATCGCAAGCAAGTCGCGTTCGAAACGTCGCATTGTACGGACACAGTGGTGCAGGAAAAACGACGCTCATGGAGCATCTGCTCTGTCGTGCGGGCATCACCAAACGTCTGGGCAGAATCGAAGAGGGCAATACCGTCGGCGATTACCTTCCCGAAGAAATCGAACACCAGCACACGCTCTCCCTGAAACTCTCCCACTTCGATTGGCACGACAAGCGCATACACCTGATCGACCATCCCGGGTACGCCGACTTCCTCGGTGAAGTCGCCGCCACCGCCCCCATCATCGACGGCGCCATCATCGTCGTCGACGCGACAACTGGCCCAAGAGTCGGCACGGATCATGCCATGCGCTATTGCGCGCGCTATCGCATCCCCCACGCCATATTCGTCAACAAACTGGATCACGACAATGCGGATTTCGGCAGTGTCGTGCATGCCTTGCAGGATGCGTACGGAAAGGAATGTGTTCCTCTCGTGTTGCCGATCGGTCACGGAAAGGATTTGGATCGCGTGGAACATCTCATCGATGGCGATTTCGGGGACATCGCGGAGTCGGTTGACGATGTAAAAAACTCCATGATGGATGTGGTCGCGGAATCGGACGATGAACTCGTCGAAAAGTATCTCGAAGACGGCACGCTGAGTCACGACGACTTTGAACACGGCCTGCAGGCGGGCATCAGCTCTGGACACATCGTGCCCATCATCGCAGGTAGCGTTAATCGCGACATGGGCGTGGAAGAATTGATGACGCTCGTAAGCGACGAATTTCCTTCCCCTCTGGAACGCCATGTCGTGTGCCGAAACGGCTCCACCGACGAAGTAGACGTGGAGGTGTCCCCCGATGGGCCCTTTCTGGCGCAGGTATTTCGTTCCGTCGTCGATCCCTTTGTCGGGCATCTCACTTTCTTCCGCGTTATGTCCGGAACGCTCAAGACCGACACCGAGTTTTTCAACGTAAGCTCGAACAATAAAGAACGAAGCGGCAAATTGTTCATGCTCCAGGGCAAGGTACAAACACAGGTTTCCGAGGTCATTCCAGGAGACATCGCCGCGATGACGAAGCTCAAACATACCCACTTCGGCGACACCATTGCAGCGATAGGTACCCAACTGACCCTGCCCGCGATTGAATTGCCCGATCCCATGGTGAAACTGGCCATTGAGGCTAAATCCCGCAAGGACGATGACAAAATTGGGGAAGCTTTGCACAGCCTCGCCGAAGAAGACCCCACCTTCAAGCATTATCGCGACCCCGACACGCATGAACACGTCATCCGCGGCATGGGCGATCTGCACCTGGATATTATTCTCAGCCGTCTGAAATCCAAATACAACGTCGACGCCGAAACTCGTCTGCCCAAGGTCGCCTACCGCGAAACGATCAAAGGCACCTCCGACATGCAAGGCAAACACAAAAAACAATCCGGCGGCCACGGCCAATACGGCGACGTGAAAATAAAATTCTCCCCCAACGCACGCGGAGAAGGCTACGAATTCGTGGACAGCGTCGTCGGCGGTGTCGTGCCGAGACAATACATCCCCCACGTCAATAAAGGCATCCAGGAATCACTCGCAAGAGGTGTCATCGCTGGCTACCCCGTGGTCGACGTGAAAGCCGAACTCCACTTCGGCTCCTACCACGACGTCGACTCCTCCGAAATGGCCTTCAAAGTCGCCGCATCCCACGCCGTGCAAGACGGCATCAAAGCCGCCAAACCCTTTCTGCTCGAACCCATCCTCGAGATCGAAGTCACCGTACCCATCGAAAGCATGGGCGACATCAACGGTGACCTCAGCTCACGACGCGGAAAAATCCTCGGCATGGAAGGTGTGTACGGCGGCAAAGAAATGATTCGCGCAGCAGTACCCGAATCCGAAATGCTCTGCTACGGCACCGAACTCAAAGCCATCTCCGGAGGCCGAGGCACATACATCGCAAAATTCTCCCACTACGAAGAAGTCCCCGAAGAAGCCGCCAAGGGCTTGTTGAAGTAGAGGAAATCTACCCTCGCAAGTATCCTCTCCTTATGTACTACGCGCACGCGTTGCATCCAGTGCATGTATGTCAACGGATTGGAGATAGGGCGTTTTATGGGGTAAAAGAGGGTTCCGAGAAACAATAGGTGAGGGTCTGTAAGTACCTACACAAAATAGAATTATGAAGTTCAATTATTGACAAATCTCCGCCCGTCTCGTGCCTACCCACGAGCAGCGAAGTACCTATTCAATCCGACCGTATTCCGACTCTCCAAACGCAAGAACTGGTAAAAAGATGAAAGGTAGAAAAACTACACCTAACCCAAATAATCGACCCTTACCAAATTCTTCAGCCAGGCTGAGTCCCGTAACAATCATCGCGAATACCCCTGCCAACGGTAAAAAAAGGAGGAATCCGACGGGGTCAAAGGCAGTGGCATACGTGAATTCAATAGGTGCTACAAGAAACATTACCATTGGAAGGAAAGAAAGGAGAAACCACCACCACTTCAACCCAGAAATCTTTACGATTGCAAGCATATTGAATATTGGAATAAGTACATACCAGCCAGGTTTGCCATCTTTTGCAAACAGTCGCCAGAAACTAACCAGAACAATTATCATTCCAACAAACATCAAGACACTACCAACCATGATGGTTCTCCTTGGCCTCAAGGTTCTACTGATAAATCTCCGACCCCTTCTCCTTAAACACGCCCGACATATCTTCCATGCCTTTCGCCTTCGCATCCTCCGCGCTCAACTCTTGGGCGGCGGCATAGTCGCGGATTTGCTGGGTGATTTCCATGGAGCAGAATTTGGGGCCGCACATGGAGCAGAAATGCGCGACTTTAGCGCCTTCGGCAGGCAGGGTTTCGTCGTGGAACTCTCGTGCTTTCCAGGGGTCGAGACTGAGGTTGAACTGATCTTCCCAACGGAATTCGAAGCGGGCTTTGGACAACGCGTTGTCCCTGATTTGCGCGCCCGGCAATCCTTTCGCGAGGTCGGCGGCGTGCGCAGCGAGCGCGTAGGTCACCGCGCCTTCGCGAACGTCTTCTTTATTCGGGAGACCGAGGTGTTCCTTCGGCGTGACGTAACATAACATCGCGCAACCGTACCAACCGATGTTGGCGGCACCGATGGCAGACGTGATGTGGTCGTATCCCGGCGCAACATCAGTCGTCAACGGACCCAGCGTATAAAACGGTGCTTCATCACACCAGTCGAGTTGTTTCTCCATATTTTCCTTGACCATGTGCAAGGGGACGTGACCCGGACCTTCGTTCATGACCTGCACGTCCTTTTTCCACGCGCGCTGTGTCAATTCACCTTGCGTTTTCAACTCGCCAAACTGCGCTTCATCGTTCGCATCGGCCAGACATCCCGGGCGCAATCCGTCACCAATCGAAAAGGACACATCGTATGCCGCACAGATATCGCAGATGTCATCCCAATGCGTATACAGAAAGTTTTCCTTGTGATGCGCGAGACACCATTTCGCCATAATCGATCCACCACGCGACACAATGCCCGTCAGCCGTTTCGCAGTCATCGGCACATACCGCAGCAACACGCCGGC
>JAYGCN010000307.1:0-6394 GCA_046583315.1 Candidatus Hydrogenedentota bacterium | reverse complement strand
ATTTTACGGGTCGCGCGCCCCTGGAAGCGGTGAATCAGGGTATCGATATCGCTGCGAATCAGCTCGTGTTCCGATGTAACCTGGTGACGCTGGGTGATGGGATCATGAAGGACTTCACTGCTGATCACATTTCTTCGGAAGAGGCAGCAGAACTGATAGCGGCTCTAAACGCCGAACTTGGAAACGAAGGCGCGCGCTTCTATCCTGGAGTTGGATATAGGCATTTGCTGTTACTGGATGCCGATGAAGAAACAAAGGCGGCCTATCAGGCATTGAAATGTACCCCACCGCATGACATTTCCGATCAGGAATTCGCACCCCATTACCCCAAGGGTGAACTCTACGACTCGGTGGTTGAACTGATGGAAAAGTCGCGAGAAATATTGCACGATCATCCGGTCAACCAAAAAAGAATCGCGAACGGAAAATCGCCGGCGACTTCCATCTGGCTTTGGGGCCAAGGCGGAGCGCCGAGTCTTGCGACCTATGCCGATCGATTCGGAAAAACGGGTGCGGTAATCTCGGCGGTTGATCTGGTAAACGGCATCGGTCGCGCAGCGGGTTTGGATGTGATTTCGGTCGAGGGCGCGACGGGTTATGTGGACACGAATTACGCCGGAAAAGTGGCGGCCGCATTGGAGGCTTTGGAGACGCGTGACTTCGTATATCTTCATATTGAGGCTCCGGACGAGGCGGCCCATGAAGGCGATACAGCCCTTAAAATAAGGGCGATTGAGGATTTTGATGCTCTGGTCGTGGCCCCGTGTATGGCCTTTGCCCGAGATTGTGGAGATTGCCGCGTGGTGATTGGGCCGGACCATATTACCTCCATTGATTCACGAACCCATGCAGGCGGTCCGGTTCCATTTATTCTGTTCGGACCGGGTGTGGAGTCCAATCATCTTGACCATTATTCCGAAGACGAGGCGGCGAAAGCCGGGGTGTTGTATCCCGAAGGACATACGCTGATTCCCTCGATGATTGCCGAAGAACCCATCGCATTTTCTGCGATATCGTAACGACGTTTGGAGAGTATTTGTGAGTAACACGATTGACATTTATGATGTAACTTTACGCGACGGCGCGCAGGGTCCGGGCATCAAGTTTTCCTCGGAAGATCAGGTGCGCGTGGTTAAGGCTTTGGACGATTTTGGAGTGGCCTACATCGAAGGCGGACAGCCGGGTTCGAATCCGAAAGCGGTCGAACTTTTCGAGCGCACACGGGACATGGATTTGAAGAATGCCAAGATGACCGCATTCGGCAGCACACGGTATCCAAAGACGACTGTAGAAGACGACGAGAATCTGAAAGCACTGCTCAGCGCGAAAACGGAAGTGGTTACGATTTTCGCCAAGTCGTCCGTCACGCAAGCCAAGGAAATCCTACGGGTAAGCCTTGACGATAATCTTACGATCATCTCCGAATCGGTCGCGTATCTCATTGATCAAGGTGTGCGGGTGATGGTGGATGGCGAACACTTTTTTGATGGTTATTTTGAGGATGCGGATTACGCGCTGGCGTGCATGGAAGCCTCCTGGAATGCCGGGGCCGAAAATCTGATTCTGTGTGACACGAATGGGGGGCGTTTACCCCATGAAATCCAGAAAGCGATTAAGGCGGTGCGCGCGAAATTGCCCGATACGCCACTAGGCATTCATGCCCACAACGATTCCGGGTGCGCTACCGCCAATTCGCTCATCGCGATTCAGGAAGGCGTGGTCCAGCTTCAGGGTACGATTAATGGATACGGCGAACGGACTGGCAACGCCAATCTTTGCACGATTATCCCCTCTTTACAACTCAAAATGGGGTACGACCTCGTGAGCGACGAGAATTTAGAAGGTTTGGCCCACCTGAGTCATCTGGTGGCTGAACTGGCCAACATGACCCCAAGGGACAGCGCGCCTTTTATTGGGCGCAACGCCTTTACGCACAAGGGTGGCATGCACGCGGATGCGGTGCGCAAGATGAAATCGAGTTACGAGCATATCGATCCGACGCTGGTGGGCAATACGACGCATATCCCGGTGAGTGAAGTTTCAGGCCGTTCCAGTCTGATTGAAAAAGCGGCCGAATTGGGCATCACGCTCGAAAAACAGGACCCGAAGACGAAGGCGATTTTGCAGAAAGTCAAAGATCTCGAAAATGAGGGCCTGGAATTTGAAGGTGCCGACGCCTCACTTGAACTGTTGATGCGCAAGACCATTGGCGACTTTTTCTCCTATTTTAAGCTGGAAGATTTCCGAGTGACGGTTGTACAGCGGGGTTCTGAGAATAGGGCGCGGGCTGAAGCCATGGTAAAATTATCCTTGCCCGACGGTACCGAAATGCACACGGTGTCCGACGGCCAAGGTCCGGTTGATGCCCTTGACCAGGCATTGCGCAAAGCCCTCATCGGCAACTACCCCGAACTCGAGCGTTTGCATCTCGAAGACTACAAGGTGCGTATTCTTGACAGCCACGCCGCGACCAGCGCGAAGACGCGCGTACTCATCGAATCCAGCGACGGCGAAGAATCCTGGTATACCGTGGGTATCTCCGAGAACATTATCGACGCGTCGTATCAGGCATTGGTGGACAGCATTGAGTACATGCTGCACAAGGTCCACGCCAAGTAAGCCCCTTACGATTGGAAACAGTATGCATTCCTTTGCTATACTGTGCGACCAAATTATGGCGGTGTAGCTCAGCTGGTTAGAGCAGTGGAATCATAATCCAAAGGTCCGGGGTTCGAATCCCTGCACCGCTACCATAAACATTCCGAGCCCTGCAGAATCGTCTGCAGGGCTCTTTTTATGAAAGGCGAAGAAAGTAGCGAATCAGGCCCTTGATCTGGTAGCGTAACCGGGTATACGACCCTGTAAACAAAGGAGTTTTGACCGTCCTCATGATGAACCGAATCAAGGCCAATAGCGGCAAAATTGTTACTGTAATCGTCTTGATTGCTGGGTTATTCTTCGTCATTGTGCCCACCATGGTGGACTCCCGAACGAACGCTGTTCGTTCCCTGCAGCCACACATCGCTTCCGATGAAGCGCAGGCCTTACACGACACGCTGATCGTCGCCGATCTGCATGCGGACTCCCTTTTGTTTGGGCGCGATCTGGTTCATGAATCCCAGACGGGCCATGTAGACCTCCCGCGAATGCGTAGGGCGAATGTCGCGTTGCAGGCCTTCACCGTTGTTACGAAATCACCAGAAGGTCAGAATATCGAATCGAATTCGACAGACGCTTCTGACCGAATTACGCTGTTGACGATGATTAACCTGTGGCCCATCAAGGCGTGGTTCAGTCTCAAGGAACGGGCGCTGTACCAGGCACGCATGCTACACCGATTCGAACGGCAAGACGATCATTTCCGAATCATCAAAACGGTTGCTGATCTGGATGCGTTGCTTGAGGATCGGAAAAGCGACCCGGATCTCGTTGGCGGATTCCTAGGAATCGAAGGGTTGCATTGCCTCGAAGGCGATGCTGAGAATCTTCAGGTTATGATCGACGCGGGTTTCCGTATGATGGCTGCGACGCATTTTTTTGACAACGAGTTGGGCGGTTCGGCCCACGGTGAATCCGGGGAAGGCTTGTCTGATTTTGGCCGTGAAATTTTCGAACAACTTGAAGCGAACAACATTCTCATCGATCTCGCCCACGTCTCACCAGCGATGATCGACGACATTCTGGCGATTACCACGAAACCGCTCGTCGTCTCTCATACCGGCGTGAAGGGTACCTGCGACAATGTCCGGAACATCAGCGATGACCACGTCAAAGGCATTGCAGCCAACGGCGGGGTCATCGGAATCGGACTTTGGGAGACGGCAGTATGTGGTACCGATGCTTCGGCGACCGCAGCAGCGTGCCGTTATGTGGCAGAACTGGTCGGCGTGGATCACGTGGCCATCGGTTCCGACTACGATGGTGCCGTTGAAGCGCCCTTCGATATCACGGGATTCCCACTAATCACGGAAGCCCTTATGGTAGAAGGCTTTAGTGGAGAGGAGATCGCTAAAATCATGGGCGGAAACACGATTCGTGTTCTCCGGGAAACCTTGCCAACGGGATAAAACCTGGGTACAATGGTCCGATTCTTCAGCCGGCCCCGTTCGGAAGTTCCCTCAACAGGAACCAGTCGCTTCGGCGCGGGTTTCCACCCCCAAGATTAGTTAACAAGTTAACGTGTAAGATAGCAGGTCTAAAGTCCACCAACACCGAGAAGGAATTGCCCATGAGATTTACCGCCAAATTCGTGATTGCATGTAGTGCAACGCTCGTTCCTGTAGTGTCCGCCGAAGTGACCTACACCAAAGATATCGCGCCACTGTTTTTTGCCAAGTGCGCTGAGTGCCATCGTCCCAATCAAGTCGCACCGATGTCTTTGCTGAACTATCAGGAGACGCGGCCGTGGGCCAAGTCCGTCAAAGAGAAAGTGGCCAAGAAAGAAATGCCACCGTGGTTTGAGGTAGGAGACCTTCATCGCTTCAAAGGCGACCCGAGATTGACCGCTGGCGAAATCAAGATGGTTGTGGATTGGGTTGATGCTGGTGCGCCGAAAGGCAATCCGAAGTACATGCCAGAAACGCCGACATTTGATGAAGGCTGGAAGTTGGGCGAGCCTGACCTGGTGCTCGAGCTGGATACGTTATCGATCGAGACGGGCCAGGACGATACGTTGTCTAATGTGGTTGTACCGTTTTCGATTGACTCGGACAAGTATGTGACCGCTGTCGAGATGCTGCCCGAACCCAGCAACGTTGTTCACCACATTATCCTGTTCCTCGGCGATGATCGCGATGGCCGGAAGACGAGCGTCATGAATTGGCTCAGCGGGTGGGCACCGGGAACGGCACCGTTTGAGTTGCCGACTGGTGCGGGGCGTCTCCTGAAAAAGGATGCGAGGATGATGGCGAATATGCATCTGACATCTCGTTTGGACGGCGGATCGACGAAGATTAGAATCGGACTGCACTTTGCCGATGAAGGTGTAAAACCGATCGAATCCATAAACCATTGGACGGTCAATAATACCTTCAATATCCCCGCAGGCGAGCCGAATCACTTTGTTTCCGCCGAATGGGAAGCGCCCTACGACGCGACCGTATTCGGGTTTATTCCTCACATGCACCTGCGCGGCAAGGACATGAAATTCACCGCTATTCACACCGACGGTCGTGAAGAACTGCTGCTCGATTCCATCTGGAACAACGATTGGCAGCTCAACTATCAGCCCGTCGAACCCTACAACTTTCCGAAAGGCACCAAGATCCGCGTGACCGGTCATTTCGACAATTCCGAGGAGAATGAGCTCAATCCGGATCCTACGCGTGATGTTCCTTGGGGCCTCACGACCAAGGACGAAATGTTCATTGGCTATATTGATTACATGCCCCAGATTGAATCCGGATCAACCAGCGACTAGGTCTGGCCAAATAGGGTCGCTGACTTCCATCATCGGATGTTCTCACGAATCTGCGGGTTCGTGCGTCAATAATACGTGCTTCAACCGTAGTAAAGAAGGAGGCGAACCATGCGCGTTAAACGTTATATCACCGTAGTTGTATTGGGTCTGGTCGTGTTTGCAGCGGGCTGGAAATCGAATGATGTTGCGGCTGCGAAAAGTCCCCGCCTCAGTGCGAAGATGTTGTGGAAGCAGGATCTCAGTGACATCGAGGGCAAGGAGTTGATGGTGATTGAGCTCAACGTCGATCCCGGCGCGGGGTCTCCGGCACACAAACATCCCGGCCACACAGTGGGCTACGTCATCGAAGGGGAATTCGAGATGCAGATCGACGACGACCCGATAAAGATCTTCAAGGCTGGTGAAGTCTTCTACGAACCCAACGGTGTTGTACACACACTAGGCCGGAATCCGAGCGAGACCGAAACCGCGAAAGTCATCGTGTTCATGCTCAAGGACGCCGACAAACCCGCGACAGCGTTGCACCGACACTAGCCTGTCTTTTTGACTGCCGCCTGCAACGGTGTGGTAGTGTTGTCGGCTTACACGGGCTATTGGAGGTGCGATGGAATGCGACTTATTTTACCGATCATTATCGCGGTTGCCATCGTGTTGGTCTCCTGCCCCTTTGGTGTGGCAGGTGCGGAGGACTCGGTTTCGCGCTCCTATGACATTGTCGTATATGGTGATTCATCAGTAGCCGTCACCGCTGCAGTCGCGGCGAAGCGGGACGGTCGAAAGGTCGTTTTGGTCAACCCGACCCATTTTCTGGGGGGAATGAGTGCCAGTGGACTTGGCGCTACCGACTTCGGATCGGCGAAACTGGAGATCGTAAGCGGGATCGCCGGCGAGTTCTACCGGGGCATTGCCGAGCACTATGGCAAGGGGTTTATCCGCAGTTTCGAGCCGCATGTCGGGCAGTCGGTTTTCAGAAAA
>JAYGCN010000322.1:0-7275 GCA_046583315.1 Candidatus Hydrogenedentota bacterium | reverse complement strand
CCTCCTCCAGGAGCAGGTTTGGGCACCGTTGATGTAACGGTCAACATGGATGGTTTCGGGTCGAGGACTAGATTTGGCGGATATCAGTATACGTCCGCTTATGATATCTACTCGGTCAATCCGGGTTCGGGGCCGCTGAGCGGTGGACAGTCGATTCGGCTGAACGGGGTATTCCCCTCCATAGCGAATGCTTCGTCGATTTATAGTGTCTACTTTGGTGGTAATCAAGCAGATTTCGACACATCAATTGCACCGTTTTTTACTGCAAATGATATCTACGTGATTTCTCCACCAGGGAGCAGCCCGGGATATGTAAATGTAGCCCTGTTCGACACGATCAACGACATTTACGTCACGGATTCCGACTACAATCCGTCGTACTTGTATATTGATCCATTCTCTATTTCGTATCTCAGTCCCAGTGATGGGCCGATCGGTGGCGGAAACACTGTAACGGTGCTCGGAAGTTTTCCGGTATCGAATACGATTACCAGCCTTGCTGAGGCGAACGCTTACTACTCAGTTTTGTTCGATGGCAATCCCGGCTCCTTTGTCCCTAATGAATTTGGATCTATCATTACCGCGTCGGCCATGTATGTAAAACCTCCTCCAGGAGCAGGTTTGGGCACCGTTGATGTAACGGTCAACATGGATGGTTTCGGGTCGAGGACTAGATTCGGCGGATATCAGTATACGTCCGCTTATGATATTTACTCGGTTAACCCGAATTCCGGGTTCTTAGAAGGTGGTCAGACTGTACGTTTGAACGGAGCCTTTCCGGCACTTGCAAACGCAGCATCCATTTACACCGTATATTTCGGAGATAGTCCGGCGGCATACCAGACTTCCGTCTCGCCTTTCTTCACGGCGAATGATATTTACGTCATATCGCCCCCGGGCACAAATCCGGGAACTTTTGATATATCCATTTTCGAAACGGTCAGCGAAATCTACAGTAACATACTCATTGCGAGCGAGACTTATGCCTACACCTACATCGAGAATCCTAGCGTTCCGATGATTTCGATCTTCGATTCAATTCATCCAAACGCAGATTTGGAGATGGATTTCGGAACCGTATCCGCGCTCGCCCAACTGACTCAAAGCGTTGAGATCTACAGCTCAGGCACAGAACATCTGACAATTTCGAGTATAGATCTAAGTAACGACCCGAGTGCATTTGACTTATCGAATTTGCCCGTCCTGCCATTGGTACTGAACCCGGGCGATTCCGCTTCTTTCGATCTTCTCCTGGGAGACGGCCAGAATCCCTTCTTGGGGACGTATTTAGACAGTATCGCGATCATGAGTAATGCTTACAACGCATACAGTACACAAGTAGCACTGTCAGTAATCGGGGAAGCTCAGGGCGAACTTTTGTTTACTGATTCGCTTGTGCCCGAGGATGATCAAGAGATCGATTTTGGCATTGTGAACATTGGTGGCTCGATAGTTGAATCCGTCACTATTGAGAACACTGGACTTGCAGTGTCGACCATTGAAAATATCTATGTCGGGGGCTCCGAATACCGAGTCGATACATTTGAGGATGGTTCAGCAGAGAATTGGTATTTCGACATGCCCGAGAATTGGAGCGTTTTCAACGGCGTATTGCAGGCTCAAGAGATTTACAGTTCTGGTTCCGCCGTTGCACTATTTCAAGGCGATCAATATACCGACGTATCCATTGAATTAGACTGGGAGTGCGATTCTACGAGAGAGTCCTGGGGATTCGTATTCGTGCGCGCCACGCTCGACGCTAACGCCGATGTCGATCCGGATACAGGTGAACTCCTAAATGTCACAGGAGATTTCTATCGTTTGGCGCTTTCAACGAGCGGAGAATTTGAAATCCACAAAAGCTTAAACGGTATCGTGACTAAACTGGGAGGTGGCCAGATTCCGGAGGAGTTGAATCTAGGCAGAAACCACTTGCAGGCTGTTGTGGTCGGGAATCAGATAGAGCTCTATCTGAATGGTCAACCGATAGCATCAATTAACGATAGTATTCTCAGCGCGGGGTATTCAGGTTTTGGAGGTACCCTAAACACTAGTTCTGACGAGAAGCATTATTTCGACAATGTAATCATCAAGGACCTGGCCGCCAATCCAAGTACTAATCCATTCTCAGTGACGTTTCCTGGATCAACTCCGTTTGGAATCGCTGACGGAACAACGGTCGATCTAGATGTTACATTTGAGCCGATCAATTCCGGTTCAGAGTCTGGAGTGTTGCTGATTTACAGTGATGATATCGAGCGGCCGGTTTTTCCAGTTGAGTTTCGAGGACGTGGCAATGCTGCTCCCATAATTAATCAGGGTTCCGGTCCCATCGAGATTACCATCGATGAGGACGAAACTCCATCGGCTTGGATTCCACCAAGTCTCAGCGCCTCCGATATCGATTCAACCATTTTGACTTGGTCAATTCTTGTTGGGAATGAACCTAACCACGGAACAGAAACGGTGTCAGGTACGGGCACCTCTCCAACATTCTTTGACTATATTCCCGACCCAAACTGGAATGGGTTCGATCAGTTCACCGTTCAAGTCTCGGATGACGACGGCGCAACAGACGTCATCACCATTGAAGTAACGGTCAATCCCCGCAACGACGCACCCACGAACACAGAGGTACCCTGGATTACAGGAATTGGTCATGTCGGCCGACAGCTCTCTGCGTCAACTGGTTTGTGGAATGACGATACAGATCAGTCGCCGGGTAACATTACTTACACCTTTCAGTGGCAGCGCCTGGAGATTGACATACAGAACGACTTTGACTTGCTCGGGGTAAACGTGCTCGACATACCAGATGCGACCAGTTCAACTTATGTTCAGACCTTGGACGACAATGGAAAGTATCTTCGTATAAAGGTGATGGCTACGGACGACGGTGAAGGATCTCCCGCGACTCAAAGCACCGACGCCTATTCTGCATACATTTTTGTGGATAATGCGGTACCGACAATTGATCAGGGCTCTGGCCCGATCACGGTGACGATTGATGAAGATGAGACACCGCTTTCTTGGGCGCCGCCAACTCTCAGTGCGACGGATACCGATGGGGATATACTTGCCTGGACCTTAGTATCAGGCAGCGGGCCCGATAACGGCACCGCGACGGTATCCGGTTCGGGCTCCACCCCACCCACTTTTAACTACACGCCTGATCCGGACTGGAACGGTATTGATCGCTTTACCGTTCAAGTCTCGGATGGCCTAGGGGGAGCAGAAGCCATTGAGATAGAAGTAACGGTGACCCCGCGCAATGATGCTCCGACTATTGATCAGGGTCCCGGTCCACTCGAGGTAACGATGGATGAAGATGGAGCACCGGGACCATGGGTTCCGCCAATTCTCAGTGCCTCAGATATCGATTCAAGCACGCTTAGTTGGTCTGTACTCTCAGCCAGCGGGCCAAGCAATGGTATAGCAACGGTATCCGGTTCGGGCTCCGCCCCACCCACTTTTAACTACACGCCTAATCCGGACTGGAACGGTATTGACCACTTCACCGTTCAAGTTTCCGATGGTGATGGAGGAACAGACACCGTCGAGATCGAAGTAACGGTGACCCCGCGCAATGATGCTCCTGTCTTGATGTTGCTCGGAGATTCTTCCGTCGGAATACTATTCGAAACAACCTATCTCGATCCCGGAACACTCGCCCTTGACGAGGAGGACGGGGACATAACAGAATTCGTGGTCGCGCGGGTTTACGACTTCGAATCGTTGGAATTTCTGGGTGGATTCGAATCAATTGATACAAGCGTGTTCAGCGCATACATTATCGAATTTGACGTTGTAGATTCCGGTGGCGCAAATGCACCTCATATTTCGCGAGAGGTGCATGTCATTGATCCAAACTTCGTATCGTCACAGATCTGGGTCGACTACAGAAACTTGCAACAGGGAATTGGTAGCGTTGACCGTCCATTTTCCACATTCCAAGAAGGGTTTATTCACTTATCGGAAGGTGGTGAGATTGTCGTGAGCGCGGGAGACTACTCTGAGGCCTTCATTCTCCAGAAACCTCTTAGGGTGAGTGCGGTTGGAGGAGAGGTCAGGATCGGAGCGCCTGCACCGCCGACGGGTATTTTGGAGGTTTCGCTGTCGCCAACAGAGGCAGTGTTGTCCGGAGCCCAATGGAAACTCGATACCGATTCCGCATGGCGAGACGTAGGAACGATCACTGATGTTCCAATTGGCACTCGTAATATCAGTTTCAAATCAGTCACCGACTGGATTCAACCTAATTCCGTGACGGTCGATATTTCCGACGGGGGCACTACGTTCGTCGAAGGTGCCTATGTAGAACTTACTGACGAGATTAGACAGATGCTCATTTCTAAAGCGGAGGTCGCACGGCTCAACTTCAGCGATTATGACACGAATAACGACGGGGTACTCACAATCGATGAATGGATGGCCGCCGGTCTAGGGAATGTAAACTTTACAATTCTCGCCGATGGTGGCAGTCAAGTTACGATGAATACCTTACTTGTCACCACAGGACTCACTCCAAGTAGCCTCAGTACGGTTTACGTCGACTTCGGCGAAGGCGAAGTCGGGGATGGAAATCTTGAGAGCCCCCTGCGCACGCTCAACGAAGCCTTGGCTCTGGTCGCACTAGACGGCTCCGGTGTGGTCACCATCAATGGTGGCGGCACAAGCTCCGAGACTTTCACCGGCGCAGCGCTCATCAATCCTGCAGGCACCATCACGCTCACCCGATTTAACACCGGTGTTGTGCAGATAGGTGTACCCGGTACTCCGCCAGACATTGCAGCTCATACCTTTACATATCAAACCACCGATAACAACGAATATGATTCCACGAATGCGATCGATGTTCACACAACCCCTTATTTGTTGAGTGATGACGAAAGAGCCGCCGAACTACGCGCATTTAGCACCGCAGTATTCGAAGCCGCCATCCCGATTACGACCGATATCGACGGCAACCGCCTCCTCGCACCCGACGGTACAATCGCTATACGGTTGCGGGACTACTCAGGTCTGGATCTGCAAACATTGTGGGCGGAGTTGCATCCGGATCACGGTGCCGACAAAGTCGCTTTCGAATGGATATCCGCGACCGGTGACAACGATGCGCGCGACATCTGGGTCCTCTTCAATCCTGCCGCATCTTGGCGCGTTGCAGATTTCCTCACCGCACTCGCCGGCGGTACGACACTCGGAGGTGATGCTGTTCAAGGCGAATACATAAGCGCAAAAACCGAGGACACTCTCGACGCGCACACGGTCACGGTCCAGCCTGTCACCATACTCAATACTGATGGAACCCTGACCAACGCTTGGCAAATTGGCCCCGACCAAGTTTTCCGTGAACCAACGGAGGTCACTATTCCGGTTTCAGCCGGCATCGACCTGTCAACCCTGAGGGTGATGTACTACAAACCCGGAGAACCAAACGCAGGCTGGCACGACGCGGAGGATATCATCGGACTGCTCGTGGCACAGCCGACAATACGACCGGATAGCATAACTGTATACCTGCGGCATGGTGGAGTGCTTGCTCTAAAGGATTAACCTTTTGAAAATAGGGGGATTCGAGTGGTGGATTCTACACATAAATGGTGTTAATAAAGTACTTATGCTAGTGCGCGGGAATAGCTCAGTCGGTAGAGCGCAAGCTTCCCAAGCTTGAGGTCGCGGGTTCGATCCCCGTTTCCCGCTCCATTTTCTTTCCCATGTAAGTCTCCTCACGGGAGTGCTTTGCAAGAATTCCGTGTTTGTCAATCGCTTCGCCTTGCACATCATTGGAAAACTCATATGAATCTGACCGTACGACGCCAAAATTTGGTCGCGCCCAGCAAGCAAGCAGGAAGACTAACCGGTAAAACTATTTGATGGCTTCCATAATGATGGTGCGCCCAAGCAGAGTATCGAAGGAATTGAGCGCCTTGATAACCGGGAGATTTTCCTCGTAAGCATCCCCCTTCTTAAGCTTGCGTCTACTGGTAAATTTGGCACTGAGAAGCTTGTTGACCGCATAGATGAAGGGTGCGAGCAGCAATGCCGATCGCTTTTTTCGGTCGACATGGAATCGACATTCGCGAAAGCCCGCGCGTTTTGCAAAATAGTACATATAGTAGAGAGAAATCGGGGCGATGTGGCCGCTGACGTGGATGACGTTATGTGAGGCGATTGGCAATATGTCGAAGAGCGGCCAGGTCCCAGTAA
The DNA here is from genome assembly GCA_046583315.1 of Candidatus Hydrogenedentota bacterium. Classification (GTDB taxonomy): domain Bacteria; phylum Hydrogenedentota; class Hydrogenedentia; order Hydrogenedentales; genus DTSJ01. The sequence goes on along the minus strand of JAYGCN010000322.1, from coordinate 1,065 downwards.
AAAAATATCGAAGTCGTCCATTCGCGTTGAGAATATTCGGGGTGGAAATGAAAGCAGTTCCGCCTGGCCGAGTAATTCGTGCGATCTCTTCGATGAAATGGAACTGATCGGGTAGGTGCTCAATGACTTCGATGCTTATCACGGTATCGAATTGATCGTCTTCAAACGGAAAACGGCCATTGACATCAATTTTTTGGCATGGAATTTTTGAATAAAGGTAGTCTTCGGGGAAGAGGTCACATGCGGTGATGACCGTCTCCGGCTGTTCGCCAGTCTGTTGAATCTGCCCGTAGAGGCGTTGTGTGAAACCGCCTTGCCCGGCCCCCAGATCGAGAATTTTCAACCCCTTGAAATTCTCCGGCAGCAGTGATTGGATCTTTTCCGAAGTCTTAGGATGAGAAAAAAGGCTAAGGTTTTCCGGTTCGCTCATGGGTTCTCCGTGATCTGCTGTTCGCTAAACGATTGATGCGCTAAGGTTGAGCCCGTAGAGTTAAAAAAATCTCAGCCCAACTCTCTGTGCCCAGTAAATAAATAGTATATACGAATTTGAGCAGGAAATCTCAACCTCTTTATTTTTTGCTCAAATTCGAGATGATTGCTCCTTTTGTGTGTTCGAATATGAACCGTAATTGTTTGCTAGTCATTTCGTTTCTCCTGTCTTCTCTTTGGGAATTCTTATTGCGTAAATGTCCAAGAGACTCAGCCGTTCATCTTGAGTCTCTCGCGGTAAGTTGTCCCAGTTCACCAAAACCCTTTTGAGCGACTCGAGTAACCGGTTGAACGCCGTAAGCGTCAGTTGGCGTTGCACATCTATTGCACACTTTTTGTGTCTTAAAGTGTCAGAAGAGTGTAGGGCATGTGTATGAGAAGTGTGTTCCGCTGGGTCTGAATCCCCTTTAGGTGTAGCGGTTTTGTAAGGTTTGTGTGGTGGTTGTGTAGCAGGAGTGTTTGGGTGCGAATCGGGTTCGATCCCCGTTTCCCGCTCCATTTTGATTGCCCTGCGTCGTTGATCTATACTTTCGAACTGTGCTTCTTAGGGGGTGAATACCGTCGAATGATTAGAAT
>JAYGCN010000196.1:0-49605 GCA_046583315.1 Candidatus Hydrogenedentota bacterium | reverse complement strand
ATCGAAGAAGAAAACATCGGACGTATCTTCCAGAAATTTTATCAGGTGGACAGTTCGATGACCCGCCATTTTGAGGGGACCGGTATAGGACTCTCCATTGCATCCAGTGTCGTCGAAGCGCATAACGGGCATATTGATGTGCAGAGTAAATCCAACGAGGGTACGACCTTTATCATTACTTTCTCGAAATCCAGTTTTGAGTGGGAGAATTTGAGCCGCACCGACAACTCATTGGACGGTAAATCCGTTTACGTGATTAATTCCAACGAGGAATTTCGGGGCATCTGTGCAACGATGCTGTCCGATATGGGCGCACAGGTGAAGGAGTTCGATTCGGGCTACGATGCTCATCGAAATGCAGTGCGTGAATTGCCGGACGCGGTGCTACTTGGCGAGACGTTGCCAGACCTTTCGGGCATAGAAGCGTTGGAGTTGTTTTGCACGAGTGACGATACCCGCAGCGTTGCCGCGCTGTTGATGCTGACCAAATCGCCTACAGGCGATACTCAGATAGAAGCACACGAATCGCAAATCGTGTGGAAACCCTTTTCGTCCTATGAACTCATTCAACGGGTTCGCAGCCTCGTGTCCGATGCCCACAAGGAATCCCGAATCGTATGAAGAAAGAGATGATGACCCGTAATCCCAACATGTTCCTGACTATTTTGATGACCTTTGCCTTGACTCAGTCCGTTTGGGCCGCTTCGGAAAAGCCTATCAGCTCCATCGCGGTGGAAGCAGAAACCGGTCTTGTTTTGCACGAGGAAAACGCGGATATTGTTCGTCCGCCGGCAAGCATGATAAAACTCATGGCCATGTTGCTCGTCTCTGAAGGGATTGATGAAGGTCGTTGGACGCTTGAGCAGCCAATCATCGCATCGCGCAAGGCCCAACACATGGGGGGCACGCAGGTCTATCTTGAAGCGGGCGATTCGCATACGCTTGAGCAACTGATGCAGGCGGTTTCGGTGGCTTCGGCCAACGACGCGACCATGGCCGTCGCTGAGGGTTTATGGGGCAGTGAGGAAGCGTATCTGGAAGCGATGAACGTGCGGGCCGCAGAGCTCGGTATGAGCAGTTCTGAGTTTCACAGCGTACATGGTCTGCCGCCGGATAGAGGTGAGGAATTCGACAAGACGACGGCCCGCGATATGGCGTTACTCGGTCGTGCCTGTGCGCGACACGAACGTATCATGGCTTGGACCAATCTGCGCAGCATACAGTTTCGCGAAGGGGAGCCACGGAAGTATACCACCAACAAACTGATGCGGCGCCGAGACGACATGGACGGCATGAAGACGGGATATATCCGAGCGGCCGGGTTTTGCATTACCGCGACACTTAAAAAAGACGGTGTGCGCGTGATTTCCGTCGTGATGGGCCACCCGGACAAGATGGAACGATTTCGTCTGGCTGAGCGTCTCCTTGATGAAGGTGTCGCCAACGTGCGAAGTGGCACGCTGGTTCTGGGCGGCCTCGAAGACGGCATCAGCGTCGAGGTCGCGAACTGCGAGATTGAAGAGATATCTCTGGCTGTGGCCGAGCCTATCGTGGCGACGACGCTCAGAGAAGACTGGGATCGCATTGAGGTTGTCTGGGAACACCCGAAGACGCTTACGGCGCCTATCAAAAAGGGAGCAAAAGTCGGCGTGGTCAAGGCGATGCTGGGCGATACGGTCCTTGGGGAGACGGATATCACCGTTACCGAAGCGTTAGCCGAAGCGAGCTGGTTGTGGAAAGTCGAAAAATCTGTGCGGGACTGGCTTGACGGGGATTAACCCTGCGCGTCGTGCAGGCTCGCGATGGCCTCGGCGTAGGAGGTGTGATTGAAAATGTAGGAACCCGCGACCAAGACGTTCGCGCCGGCGTGTACGGCATCGACGGCCGTCTGCATGTCAATCCCGCCATCCACCTCCACATCGCGATCGCCCATCATGGCCCGGACATGTGAAATCTTCTCAAGCATCTCCGGGATGAACTGCTGTCCTCCGAAGCCTGGATTGACCGTCATCACCAGCACCATATCCAAATCGTCTGCCAGAAATTCGATTTCATCCTGGGAAGTGCCGGGGTTCATCACGATTCCGGCCTTGCAGCCGAGATCTTTTATCTGGTGAATCAGCCGATGTGGATGTTTAGCCGCTTCGATATGAAAGGTGATGATGTCGGCGCCAGCATTCGCGAAATCCTCCACGAATAGTTCGGGCTCGCTGATCATCAAATGCACATCCATCGGCACGCTACACACGCTGCGAATGGAAGCCACGACGGGCGGGCCAATCGTGATGTTTGGCGCGAAGTGACCATCCATCACGTCCACATGAATCCAGTCCGCACCCGATTCGATCACCGCATTAATCTCTTCGCCCAGTCGACTGAAGTCACTGGCCAAGATAGAGGGGGCAATTTTGATGTCCATTGGTTTTCCTTGAAAGGTTCGTTAGAGCAGTGAATTTTCGCCTGGTCGAGCGACAGTGGGTCGCACATTGTCGGTAATCATTGGTGGATTATCGCCATTGTAATAGTAGGTCTGATGCAATTGGCGACCGATATAAAACTGCACGGTGATCTCGTTGGCGAAGGCAATGGGTGGAAAGGTCATCACCGTGCCGGGTGCCAATTTTGGCGGGCGACCATCGATGTAATCTCTGACGTTGGGGTACATCACCGTGCGTCGGCCCGATTCGCCGATCATTTCAACGCGTATTTCCACGCGTGTCGGTGCGTCGGGAACGGTGTACGCGATGGACACTTTCCGGCGGGCATTGGGTAAAAAAGAGGTTGGTCGCAGGCGGATATCGAAGGTGACTTCCTGATTCTCCTTGAGCAGCGTGCCCGGCTGGGGGTGTTGCGCCAACACGGTCTCGTATTCTGTTCCGGCTCGGTTAATTTTGTAGGGTACGGCTTGCACCGACAGCATGCCGAGCGTCAGCTGCGCTTCTTCAAGCGATTTACCAATTAGGTCGGGCATGATTTGAACTTGCGTGGCAGGGCCGTCACTCACGAGCAGGTGAACTTCCGAACCGTGCGAAACCCGCAACAGCGCGGCGGGTTCTTGTGCCAGAATCGTGTCGCGTGGTAAGTTGTGCGGCATGCGCGCTATGGAGCCGCTCAGGAATCGCGCATTCTCAATTTCGACCAGCGCGTCTTCAATACGCTTGCCAATCCAGTTGGGCGTGGCGATCGTTTCCAGTCCCTGACTCACGGTGAGATTGACCTTGCGTCCCGCGCGTACGACCGTGTTCGGCGTCGGGCGCTGTAAAATGACGTGGTACTCCGGCACTTGATCGTTGATGACCTGACGTTGCGCGCCCAATTCGAGTCCGGCCTGGGTAATCACGTTGGCCGCTTGGGTAATGGACATGCCCGTGACTTCCGGTACTGTGACCAGCTTGCCGCCTTGTACCGCCTGATTGAAAACGTAATAGGCGACACCGCCCATGACCGCGATAAAGAACAGCGTCATGAAGCTCCACCGCACCGTCCACCCGATAAACTGAAATACGAAAAGGATCGAATTCAGGACTGCTTGCGCAATCGCATCAAGTAGAACCCGTCCAACTGGCCGGGACCCGGAATTATTTTGTACTGGCCCTTGCTGATTTTCCATTTGTCAAGCCAAGCTGGTCCATCTTCCAATGTCAGCGCTAGCTCCCCCGTTATCGTTTTGGCAAGTTCCTCGGTTTCTTCGGGTGTAAAGGTACACACCGAATAGACCAGAATGCCACCATTTTTGCAGACTTCACTGGCGGAACGCAAAAGAGTCACTTGGGTCTTCGCCAGACGCCTTGGAGCCTTGGGCCCCATACGAAACTTTAATTCAGGATGGCGCCGAAAGGTTCCCATGCCGGTACACGGTGCGTCGAGTAAAACACGGTCAAAAGGCCCCCTAAACGCCAATTGCGTCGCATCGGACACCACCAGAGACAGGTTCTCCAGCTGGAGGCGCTCGATATTCTCCTGCATGCGCCAATAACTCGGCCCGCCCAAATCGTTCGAAATCACCTGGGCGCCATTATTGGTCAGCTGGGCGATGTGTGTCGATTTGCCGCCCGGTGCCGCGCACATATCCAGTATGGTTTCACCCGCTTGCGGCTCCAGAAGATGGGGGGGAAGCATGGACGCGGGGTCCTGAATGTAGAAATGCCCCTCCTGGAAAACTTTCGATTTGAATGGCGCGCTCGAATCGGTAAGCGTGATGGCGTCCGGAATCAGTGGGTCGGCCACGGCGTTTATTTTCAGCTTGACCATGCTCGCGAGCAAGTCATCGCGTGTCGTCAATGTTGTGTTTACTCGAAGTGTGGCTGGTGCTTCTTCATTTGACGCGGTACAAATTTCTTCGGCGCGTTCGAAGCCGAATTGTTCGACCCAGCGATCGCATACCCACTTTTCCAGCGAGTAGCGAACGGACAAATACAATCCTGGATCTTCTTTCGCATCCGGAAACGTGATTTCGTCAAGTGTCTGCGGTACCTTATTGAGGACCGCGTTCACGAGTCGCGCGGTGCCGGCATGCCCCTTCTTTTTGGCGAGGTCTACCGAGGTGTGTACCATCGCGGGAAAGGTCACGCTGTCGAGAAAGATGGATTGATAGACCCCCATGCGCAAGATCAGCCGTATCGCGAGCGGGAGTTTGTTGATCGGTTTTGCGAGCAGTGGAATCAGAACATGATCCGTGAGCGTCGTGTGGCGCGTGGTGCCATACACAAGATGTGTCAGGAAGCGACGGCCACGCGAAGAAAGTCGGCTTCCCCGACGCGTGATGGTGCGCTCAAGGGCCTGATTGGTTCGGGCCCCTTTATCAAAAACACGTAACAGGGTATCGATTGCTGCATCGCGAACGGGATCTACGGGCACTTAACCATCCTCAAATTTCTCGCCGACCTGAAAGGGGTTTCCCCTTTGATAGTCAGCGATAGACATCATTTTTTTGCCAGCCGCCTGAATGGCGTGAATGGCCAGAGCGTATTTTCCTGTGGCCACAATCAGCGCGTCGTCCTCAATGCGAACGATGACGCCGGGCTGGGCCTCCACGATTTCTTTGATGACCCGCGTGTTGTAAATACGCAGGCGATGTTCGTTGTAGGTGCAATACGCGACAGGCCAGGGAACGCATGCCCGAGCTTGGTTGTGCAAATCCTCCGCGCGTTGTTCCCAATGCAGCGCGCCGTCGGACTTCACGATCATGCGCGTATGGGTCGCCAGAGAACCGTCTTGTTTGACGAATACGGCATCATTGGATTCCAGAGCCGCCAAGGTGCGCGAGGTAAGTTCAGCGCCCAGTTCAGCCAGCGTCCCGGCCATATCAGCAGTCGTCGCGTTCTCCGGCAACGGTACCGATTCCTGTAACGCGATGTCGCCCGTGTCTGTGCCGGCGTCGAGGCGCATGATGGTCACGCCCGTTTCCGCATCGCCATTCTGAACAGCGGTGTGGATGGGGGAGGGGCCACGGTAGAGAGGGAGTAAACTCGGATGTACGTTGATGAACCCCTGCGTTGGTATGTCGAGAACGGCTTGCTTCAAAATGCGACCATAGGCTACCAATACGCAGACATCCGGCTGTTGATCACGAAGCCAGGACTCGAATGCCCCGTCATTCATTTTCACGGGTTGTTGTACCGTGATGCCGTGCTCTTCTGCCCAGACTTTTACCGGAGGGGCCTGCGGTGTCTTCTTGCGGCCTACGGGTTTGTCCGGCTGACACACCACCGCCGTGATCGTATGATCCGCCGACAAGCGTTCAAGCGTCGGAAGGGCCAGATCGGGTGTGCCAAAAAAAACAATGTTCAACGGAAGTGCTCCAAGGGTTTGATTGGATTAAGAAGTAAGGCCCGGGATATCCATGCCGCCCGTCAATTCGCTCATTTTATTCTTGAGCAGATCCTGCGTCTTGCGGAGGCCTTCGTTTACCGCGGCGGCAATAAGCGTCTCCAGCATTTCGCGATCATCGGAGGTGTCGATGTCCGGGTCAATCTCCAGCGAGATTAGTTCCAGCTTGCCGTTGAACTTCACGCGCACCATGCCGCCGCCCGCGTCCGCTTCCACCACCTCATTGGCCAGCTGTTCCTTGATTTCATCCATGTTCGAGCGGATTTCCATGGCCTGTTTCATCAAACCAGCCATGTCACCCAGCCCGCCAAGACCTTTTGGAAGCATAATCAATTCCCCTGTAAATCGTTTTTCACCAACGGCTTATTATACGTGGTGCATGCGGAAGGTGTAAAGACGCGTGTTTCTGGCGCGATTACCGCACCTGCTCGAGCGTTTCACGGTTGCGCACACCGATGAGGTAGAGGATACCGTCGAGGCCGACCGTGGAGATGGAGTGATCGGCATTTTCACGCACGACGGACTTGGCCTGGAATGCGATGCCGAGACCTGCTTCGCTGAGCATAGGTAAATCATTCGCGCCATCGCCGACGGCAATAACTTGTTCGAGTACGATGCCTTCAGCCTCGGCGATTTCCCGAAGGATTTCGGCTTTCCGTGGTCCGTCGATCACGTCGTTCGTGATGTTTCCCGTGAGTTTCCCGTCGATAATTTCCAGTTCATGCGCGTAGACATAGTCGATGCCGAAGTGTTCTTTCAAGCGATTCGCGAAGTAGGTGAAGCCTCCCGAAATCAACGCGACTTTGTAGCCCAGATGTTTCAGCATGGCGATGAGTTTTTCGGCACCTTGCGTGATGTCGATGCGCTCGTAGGCCGCGGCCAACGCCTCTTCGTCCAAACCTTTCAGCAGTGCCAGGCGTTCGCGAAGGCTGTCTTCAAAATTAATTTCGCCCAGCATCGCGCGCTCGGTGATTGCGGAAACCTGATCCATGATTCCGGCATCCCGCGCGAGTTCATCAATGACTTCGGCTTGAATCAGTGTCGAGTCCATGTCAAACACGACGAGGCGACGATTGCGGCGATACACGTTGTCGACCTGAAACGCGATATCGACACCATACTGATGCGACATCTCCAGGAATTCTCCGCGCATGGCAACCGTATCATTCGGCGTGCCACGCACAGAAATCTCAACGGCTGCGATTTCCTGTTCGGCACGTTTTTCGAGCGGCGTGCGGCCAGACAGACGCGTGATAACATTGATATTCAATCCTTGTTCGCGGGTAATATCGGTAAGGCGTGCGAGCGGCTCGGCGCTAAGCGTGGTACCGAGCATGGTAATGATGTGACGTTCTTTTCCCTGCTCGTTGACCCATTCCTGATACTCGTCACTCTCAACGGAGTTAAATTGTATTTTCAAATCCAACTCGTAGGCGCGATAAAGGAGCTCCTTGGATACGGCCTTCCAGTCTTCGGGGGTGGGTACTTGCACAAGGATACCCAGGGACAGGGTTTGGTGAATGACCGCCTGACCGATGTCGAGAATGATGGCATCATGCTCAGCAAGAGCACCCAGCAAGGATGCGCTGATGCCAGGTTTGTCCTCGCCGGAGACGCTAATCAGGGTCGTGTCATATTTTGAATTCGGTTCAAGCATAATTTAGGTGTGTTGCGCCACGATGGCCAGTCCCGAGGCCACACTGGTAAAGGTATCCCGCGAGTGCAGTTTATCGGGGCCGTAACGCCGTTTCAACATATTGCGAACCGCCGGGATGAGGCTCGTGCCGCCCGTGGTCAGGATGCGATCGATATCGCCCGGTCCTATTCCCGCCAGTTTCTCCGCTTCGGCAAGGGACTCTTCCATTTTTTCGAGCATGTGACGCATGATCTCGGCCAGTTCATCTTGATGGATAAATTCGTGTACGTCGATGTCCGTCTTTTCGAAATCGATGTAGGCATTGGGCAAGGAGGAGAGTTTTATTTTGGCCGATTCAACGGCGCGCGCCAGAGGGTACCCGTAGTTGCGTTGGATGAGCGAACGCAACGCCCGCACAGTTTCGGGTTGATCCGAGCTGGATTCCGCCGCGATCAACCAGTTGATGGTCTCTTCGGTGTTGAGCTTGTAAATGTTCTGCCAGTCGATGATGGTGTTGAAGAGGTATTGCGGGAATTTCAGATTCGACGGACCGTAGCGCGCATTGCTTCCGAAGCAGGGGAACATTTTTTCGCGCGTGATTTCCTGATCGATCGCGTCACCGGCAATCGGCACACCCGACACGCTGAGAATCTTGCTGTTCTTGAGACGCTCCGCCGTGCCGTGTTGACCACCGAACTCCATGATGCACACGTCAAAGGTACCGCCGCCGATGTCCACCACCAGCAGACGTTGCTTACGCTCATCCGTCATCGCATATTCAACACACGCGCCGACGGGTTCGTAAAAAAAGGAGATGTTCTTAAAGCCCGCGAGCCGCGCGGCTGTTTCCAGTCGGCGTTCGGCCGTTTCATTCTCACCTTCACGCGTGGAGAAACGTACCGGGCGACCGAACACAGCCGAATCAATGTCCTGCCCGGCCGCCTCGTCCGCCGCCGCTTTGATCTTGCGCAGGATGATGGCCGTCAATTCTTCAATCTGGTATTGGGTTCCGAAAACTTCTGTGCCCTTGAATTGTTTCATACGCAAGAGGGTCTTCAGAGATTGAAACAGACGTCCCGGCGAGTTTACTTCGATCATGGCCTTGGCGCTGACGGCTTCGGTCACGTTAGTCGGATCCTTGTTGACGATCCTTCCGTAATCGTTGTCGCCTTCACCGCCCACGTATCCCTGGATGTGAATGCCCAACTCCACCTGTTTCAGAATGACTTCGCGGTCCACGTTGCGCTCGATGAAAGTGTTGGCGGCCTGGCGACCGACAATCTGTTCACCATCTTTGGAAATGTACAGGAGGGAGGGTAGCGAGGTGGGATTCACATTAAACTCGTCAATTGGCAGCACCCGGACATGCTGCCCATCGGACAGAGCGACGCTTGAATTGGTCGTTCCGAAGTCAATCCCGCAGAAATTAGTAGACACGCCCGGCCCTCAAAATGATAATTATACGAAATAAAGCGAATTATTACATGCCAAGAGCGGATTATACCACGGCGACTTGCTGAATTCGAGTTGATGTGGTACAAATAAGTGGGGAAAAAAGGTACAAATGGTAATATATTTACTAAAATACAAAAAGTGATAGAAAACTCTTGACAAAACTGAGAAGCCGATGTATGATGCGTCATTATGAATGAGAAACTAATCTTAAAAAATCGTGTGAAAGAACTTCGTGCCCGTTTGGACCTGCGCCAATCGGACTTGGCCCGTGAGATTGGGGTAACCCGCCAGACGATCCTTGCGATCGAAAAAGGTCGGTTAAATCCCTCGATCAATATCGCGCTCAAGGCCGCCCGCGTACTGCGTGAGCCGGTGGATTACATTTTCTACCTAGAAAACCAGCAAATGAGCGAGTCTGAAAGTTCGAAATCACAAAATGGGGAAGAGTTGGTATCTGCCATGGATGAGTCAGCGGCCATCTGGGACTTCGCGAAGTAACTTTCGAAGCGTCGTTCCATCGGTCTTTTCGTCCGGCACACCACGGGGTATTCTGGTGCCGCGCCAAGCCTAGATGAAATACATATTGGCTTTGTCGGTGGTATCCACGATTGATTCTACGGTGATCAAATCCAATAACTTCTCGATCTGTCCTGTCGCACCCTTCCACGCGGTAGCCAGCTCATCCGAGCTGTCATCGGCGCACGGCGGGGGAGTCATCAACGGACCATCTACCGCCAGAACAATGGCCAGTAGCGTTATCTCGGCGGGTTTTTTCGCGAGACGATAGCCCCCTTGCGCCCCGCGCACACTCGCCAGTAGACCTGCCTTCTTCAATTCCAGCAATATGTGAACGAGATAGTTCTCCGGAATATTGCGTTTTTCTGCGATGGCTGTTGCGGTCATGGTTGCTGCATCCGGCGCAAGTTGCGCCAACTCGACAATTGCACGGCACGCATAGTCGCATCGCGAAGAAATATTCATAAACACCTCGGGTCTGATTGGAAGGCGTATTATTTCTAAACTTACCGGACAAGTCAAGATTCTGCGCGATACTTCGAATAATGATAAAAAAAGTTTGTACCATTTAATCTCAGATGATAAAGTTTCGCATCATGAAAACGGAATTATTAGATTATCATCTCCCATACGAACTCATCGCGCAGGAACCCGCGCCAAATCGAACCGATTCACGACTTCTCGTTGTGGATCGAAAGTCGGGTAGCTTTAAAGACGATACCTTTGCCAACATCGGTGAGTATCTCAATTCGGGTGACACGCTTGTGATGAACGATACCCGCGTCATTCGTGCCCGCCTAAAAGCCAAGAAGCTTACCGGCGGAAAAATAGAAGTGTTTTTGTTGCGCGAATTGGGTCTGGGCGAATGGGAAGCATTGGTACGTCCTTCGTCGCGAACCAAACCCGGTTCCAAAATATTGATCGGCAAGAATGTCGAGGCCACGGTATTGGAACCCTTGCCGGGCGGTCGCCGTCGCATTCGTTTTGAGGATAGTGATGTGCTTGGCGTGCTTCAGGCGAACGGTGAAATTCCGCTACCTCCCTATATTCAACGTGATGCCAATGACGAGGTTGATGCGGAACGCTATCAGACGGTCTATGCGCGGGCCTACGGAGCCGTTGCAGCACCGACTGCGGGCCTTCACTTTTCGAAAGAGCTCTTGCAATCGCTGGGGGACAAGGGTGTCAACCGCACGACGCTTACGTTACATGTCGGGTACGGAACCTTCAAACCAATTTCCGTGACGCAGCTGGATAAACACATGGTTGATCCCGAAGAGTTTGTGTTCACCAAAGAGTCCGCGAAACTACTCAATCAAACGCGATCGGATCAGCACAAAGTTGTTGCGGTGGGGACGACATCGACGCGTGTGCTCGAGACGCAATACATTGACGGCTCATATCGCACAGGAGCGGGGCTTACCAACTGCTACATTTACCCGCCCTATCCCTTCGTTGGCGTGGATGCGTTGATCACAAACTTCCATCTTCCCAAATCGAGCCTGCTTGCTTTGGTCGCCGCGTTTGGCGGCCTGGACGCGATGATGAATGCCTACAAACACGCGGTCGAACAAAAATATCGCTTCTACTCCTACGGCGATGTCATGCTGATTCTCTAGCCAGGCGGGCAGGCAAAAAAAAGAGCGGCTATGGCAAATGCCATAGCACACTCAAGGAGGGGTAGACCTTTGAGAATTACCGTTGTGGCGAATGGGATGAAAACGCCCGATAGCTCGTCAAAATATGGTCTCTTACATTGACATCCGTGTCGTGGTCCCTTGACTTCTGTGTCTCGGTCTTACATACCACTTATCGGCACATTTTGGGAAATCTTTAATGGCCGGAATCGGGCCGGAATTCCCTTCGCACCTTGAAAAGTTTCGTTAGGTTGAGCCGACCATTCATACGACTATTGGCTACACCTGAGTCAATATGCGACAATAGTTTCCTGCGAAGCAATGGGAGTTACACATGCGTCTCGTCAAAATAGGTGTCGCCGCCGTTTCAGTGAAGGTGGGGGACTTTAAAGGAAATGCGAAACGCATCGTTGAAGTAATCGACGAGGCTCGTGCGCAGGGCGTGCATCTGCTGGTCACGCCTGAACTCTGCATCTCCGGGTATAGCCTCAAGGACAGGATCTGGTGGCCGGATATCGCCCGCCGTAGTTGGGCTACGCTACAGTCCATCGCGGAACAATGCCAGGGCATCAGCGTGTGGGTGGGACTTCCCATTCACATGAACTCGCTGATGTACAACGCGACCGCGCTTATCCATGATGGCGAGATTCTGGGTCTCATCACAAAACAAAATTTGCCGCAATACGATATTTTCTACGAGGGTCGAAACTGGACTCCCGGCACGAACGAGTGGAATGAGTATCAGGGCGTTCCCACGGGAAACCTCGTTTTTAAGTTACCCTTCGGCAAGATTAGTGCCGAAATTTGCGAGGATCTGTGGTCTACACGATCTCCGGCTCCGATACGCGCGCGCGCGGGTGCCGAAATTATTTGCAACGGGAGTGCGTCGCCCTTCACGCCGCTCAAAAACGAGCATCGTAAACGCCTCGTGCAAAGCGCGGCCGGTCGTCTTAATTGCGTGTACGCCTTCTCGAATATGCTGGGGCTCGATAACAGTCGCCTCGTGTTTGATGGCAGCGGACTCATCGCGACGGGTCAGGACATACTCGTGGATGCGCCGTTGATGTCGCGAAAAAACTGGGCGCTCAACACGGGCGTCGTGGATCTCGATCAGGTGTCCCGTGAACGCGCGGAGAATTCTACGTGGCGCGAAGCCGATGCGTTGTTCATCGATGAAGAGCCGCCTTACGAAGTGGTGCCCGAACACGGGGGAGACTTTGTGCCCGCACCCATCGAAGAATACGTGACGCAAATGCCTCACAGTTTTTTTGAAGCCGAAGCCACGGAACCGCAGAATCAGGCGCACCAATATCTCGATGAACTCTACGACGCGCTTGTGCTCGGGTTGCGCGACTACTTTGAGAAGGTCGGGGCCTTTGATCGATTTCTCGTCGCGCTCTCCGGTGGACGGGACAGTGCCCTGTGTCTGCTCATCGCGGTGGAAGCGGCCAAAGCCGTGAAGGAAGAAACCGATGTGGAGAATTATGCGGACCGAATCAATGCCGTCTATCTGCCCAACAAAGCGTTCAGTAGCGATGCCACCCAAAACGCGGCGCGCGGTCTTGCCGAAGAACTCGGGGTTCCCTTCAAGGTCGTGTCCATCTCCGAAGAAGCGGACATCGCGCTCGACAAAGCCGCCGAACTCGCTGGTGGACCCGAAAATGTGACGCCTCTTGCCAAGCAGAACCTGCAGGCACGGGTACGCGGCGCGATGATGCTGAACTGGGGCAACAACGTGGGGGGCCTACTACTCGTCACGTCAAACCTCAGCGAAGCCGCCGTTGGATATACGACCACCGGTGGCGACAACCAGGGCGGCTACTCACCCATCGCGAATCTCCCCAAAACGCTGGTGACGCGATTACTCGATTACATCGCTGAACGCGACGGTATCAAATCCATGCAACGGGTACTCGACATTCCGCCCAGCGCCGAACTCGCTGAGGACCAGGAAGACGAACAAGACCTCATGCCCTACGTGATCCTCGATGACCTGCTGCATCTTTTCGCGCAAAGACGCATGGCCCTCTCCGATTGCTGGCGCGTACTCTGTTACCGTCACCCCGGCGTCGACAACAACACCCTGCGCGAATACACCGCCCGCTTCGGAACCCTCTTCGCCTACAGCCAGTGGAAACGCGAACAACTCCCCGTCGCCCTGAAAGTCCTCGACCTCGACCTCGACCCGAAATCCGGCTTCCGCTTTCCCGTCACACAATCCATTGAAGACGAACTCGAAGAACTCAACGCCGCAGCCTTGTAATGTTCGTCCGAGTGACCGACTGGATATTCGTAAAAAAACGGAAACCTTTCGGTTCGAATTGGCATTCATTTTTCAGAAAGGAGGGTTGTCAAATGGGGATTTTTGGTACTGAATCTGACGAGCGAAACGCCTACCGTACGTATGAAGGTATAGTCGGACGTTCCTTGCGACGCGGCACAGACAAAGCGATATATGCGTTACTTTAGGAATGGTCGGAGGATCCGACCCATTGGAAACATTGGCCAAGGATGCTGCAAAAGAGGCTGTAACGAAAGCAATTCCTCGCAGTCAAGAAAAGCGCTAGGGTTGTAGCCCCAAAAGTTTTTTGGAAGGTGGTCTGGGGGAGACCTTTTCTCCAGAAAAGGTCTCCCCCAGGGCAGTTTTAGTTAAACAAATTTTGTGACACCCGGTTGTGGAATTGGGTTTATGGCCAGGTCGGTCCACTCGAGTTTATCGGGTACGAGGCTGAGTTTTGAGTTGAGGGCTTCATCGCGGGTGATGGTTTTGCCGGTGTACGCCGACATGCGCGCCATAATGGCCATGAGCGTGCTGTTGCACATGTACTCGCCGTTGTTGATGGCATCGCCTGAGCGAATCGCTTTGAACAATTCGTTGTGTTCATTCTGATACATGTCGTCTGGTCCGGTTTGTTCGTGGGTCCAGCGTTTTCCATTTTTGTATTCGATCTGGTGACGTTGCAGGTGCGCGGTGCCTTCGGTGCCGAAGATATGATCCGACACGTCTGTGCTGGACTCCAGCCACTGGCGACATGAGGAGAAGGCTTTCTGCCCCGTCTTCCATTCGTAGACACTGTTGAAGTGATCGTAGATGTTGCCGTACTTTTCATCGGTGCGCACGATGCGTCCACCCGAAGACGTGACCTTGTCCGGGTACACATCGCCCATGACCCAGCCGATTTTGTCCAGGCTGTGGATGTGCTGCTCGTTGATGTGATCGCCCGACAGCCAGTCAAAGTACAGCCAGTTGCGCACCTGGTATTCCATGTCGGACCAGGAAGAGCGGCGACCCTTATGCCAGAGTCCGCCCGTGTTGTAGGTGGTCTGCATGGTGATGATATCGCCGATTTCGCCATCGTGGATTCGTTTCAAGGTGTCGAGTTTCGAGAACTGGTAGCGGTAACACAATCCGGAGACCACGTTGACGCCTTTTTTCTGCGCCTTCTTGCAGGTCTCCATGACGGATCGTACACCCGCTGGATCCACCGCGATCGGTTTTTCGCAAAAGACATGCTTGCCCTTGTCCACGGCATAGGCCAACTGTTTGGGACGAAACGCCGGGGGGGTACACAACACGACAACGTCACAGGCATCCACTACTTTCTTGTAAGCGTCAAAGCCGGCATACATGTGGCCCTCGTCTACCGTTACCTGCTTGGCGTACTTGGAATCCATGAATTTTTTGTGCGCGGATTGCACCTGATCCAGAAAAGCATCACCCAGGGCGTAGAGCTCTGTATCCGGGTCGGCCGCGATGGCCTGCATGATGGCGCCGTTCCCGCGACCGCCGCAGCCGATGAGGCCGACCTTGAGCGTCTTGTTTTTCTTCGCATGGGCCGAGGCCGCAATGGTGAAGGCCGTAGCCGCGCCAATGATCGCGCTCGAATTCTTCATAAACGCGCGCCGTGATGGTTTCACTGTATCTGACATGGGGAAATCCCTCCTGTAATTTCGTGTTTTCATGAGAATATCACAGCATTCTGTATAGTTTCGAGCGTAAAGTGTTGAAATATAAAGGTGATGATCATTTTCCCTGTAGTGAAAATGCTTGTGGATCTGCGCGAATCCTTGCTACCATGAAGATTCGCGAATAAACAAGCGCGATTGCTGTGTTTAGAGGATGTATTAATTTAGTGAAACTTCGGCCACTTAACCTGAAGGAGATCGAACGATGAAACTGTTTAAAACTGTACTGACACTCGCTGTTGTAGCCGCGTTGGCTATCGCCGTTGCTCCGGCAACATTGACGTATGCCAAAGATGTGGCACCCAAGGATGTGACATTAACCGGCGAACCCGTGGACATCGTCTGCTATCTCACCGGCAAATCCGGCGAAGGTCATGCTTCCTGCGCGACCGCCTGCGCGAACAAGGGTAACCCTATCGGATTGGTTGTTGGAGAGGGTGATGAAAAAGTAATGTACCTCGTGATGGGTGAAGGCGGCAAACCTTCCAAAGATTTGATGGCCGCACACATGGGTAAAGTTGTTACAGTGTCCGGAAAGGCTTCTTCGAAAGATGGCCTGAATATTCTGGTCGCATCCAAAGTAGAAGAATAGACAAGGAGAAGAAGGTATGAGATTTACGAAGACTGTATTAACGATCGCTTTCGTAGCGGTCGTCGCGATTGCTGTAGTACCCACCTTTGCCGCGGAAGAAGCTGCGGTAGATGTAGTCCTGTCCGGTGAAGCGGTCGACATCACGTGTTACCTCGGCGGTAAATCTGGTGAAGGCCATGCTGGATGCGCAATGGCTTGCGCGAACAAAGGCAATCCCATCGGACTCGTCGTTGATGAAGGCGACAAGAAGGTGATGTACCTGGTACTCGGTGCGGACGGCAAAGCGTCCAAAGAACTGATGGCCGAATACATGGGTTTCGTCGTGGACGTGACCGGTAAAGCCTCCAAGAAAAACGGACTCAACATCATCGTTGCATCCTCAGTCGCTGAAGGTGCCGATGAAGAAGAATGGTTCCCCGAAGAAGTTGTCGGTGGTGCCAGTGTAATCGTCGACTAGTTCGCGATTCACAAATCGAATTACGAATCCTGCAGAGCGGAAACGTTCTGCAGGATTTTTGTGTTCGGGAGGGCGAGAATATACCGACCGGCAGGTCCCCGCGGAGCCGGGGCTAATTCAAAATCTCATCCCGCAACGCGATGAAGCGTTCGTTATCCGACTCCAACTCTAGCAACGTTTCCGCATGAACCAGTGCCTCGTCATCGCGATCCAGCTTGTGGAGGGCGCGGGCGAGATTATAGAGAGCGGGTATGAAGTGAGGATCGTCAGACAATGACTTCTCCCACCAATTCGCTGCCTCGACCACTTCACCAGTGGAAGCACACAACAATGCAATGTTGTGTAGAGCACGTTTATCACCATGTATAAGATTCGCCGCGCTGCGCAACATGTAGTGGAAATAATCGATTTCCCCCTTCTCCAAACCTGATCGCGCTCGTGCCACGAAATGCTCATACCCAATGACCTCGGCTGTCCAGTCGCCCCGCATATCGCTGATGCTAATTGACGAAAACGACCACGTGTACGTATCCCAAATATTATTAGTGACTTCGGTGCCCTTCGCAATCGCCACTGTCGGATACCGATACAACAATCCGTAAGAAGTGGGGGACATCGGCGCACCCGGCCAGCGGTTAATGGTGTACACCGGCCTGTCCGTTGTCTCCAACAACCAATTGAAAATCGCGGGATGTTCAGCCTTGCGTGAGAATTGGAATATAGAATCCACGCGTTGTCCCGGCATATCCGCATACAACTCCGGCTGAATGTAGCCGTACTTGTTCGCGATGGTCACGTCCGTGCGATAGCCTTCGACAATCTGCATGTACACCAGCGGAAAAATCGTGTGATCGCCACCACCGAAATAGATCGCGTTCGGCTCCATCGTGTCGAGCACGTTTTTTGCGTAGTCACGGGCGATGTAGTAGTCCGATTGATCATTGTGCATTGAGTGCGCGCCGTGGGTGAACAGCGGAATAATCAGTGCGATGAAGCATACTACGAATCGAATCCACGGGCGCGCGCTGAGGCGGTTGATGAGCCAGTCCAGTCCGAAGCCTAGCCACATCGCGCCCAGCACAGTCAGCGGAATCCAGAACGTCGTATTCATCCAGATGAAGTGATATTCAATCGGGAAATTCGGTACAAGGATTGACGCGAGCAGAACGACAACGAACACGCTTAGACTCAGCCATAAGGTCGCGCGACTCTTTTGATAGAGTCCGATTAGACCCGGAACAATCAGCCACAACACCCACGGCGTGAATTCCCAGACGTAGAACTTCAGGAACTCCAGCATCTGCCGCATAAACAATCCCAGCGACCGTTCACCCGTCATCATCGAGCTGTACTGCACGCGCGTGAAAACGTTCCAGAAGTTTTGCAGCGTTTCCGGGTTTCCCCAGTCCATCGCAGGGTTCGCCATAGACCGTATGGGCAGATACAAATGCACCAGCAAGCCGCACACGAACAGTATCGCCGCAATGCCCAGCGTTTTGCCTTGTCTGATGAGCCTTCGATCAATCGCGAACAGGTACACCAGAAAAACCGGCCCGAGCAGATACATCGTGCTGTGATTCGACAGGCTCAGGCTATATATCAGTGTAAACAAATATATCGTGATCGTGGACCTAGTGCGCGTCCAATCCAGCAGCAGATAAATACACATCACCACGAAGAAGGCGTTCAATGTGTAGACCTCGGCGATGACGCTCTGCTCCCAGAACTCACGCGAATACGCCAGCACCAATCCTGCCAATCCCGCCGCCAGGCGACCCACCTGCAACGAGCGCAACGTCAGCACCACCAGCGCGACCGTTCCCGATGCCCAGAACGCGGACATCAGATTCACACGCCACGCCACTTCGCCAAAGGGAATCAGCTTGATGAAGGCATGCGCCAGCATCGTCCACAGCGGATATCCCGTGGGATGCGGAATGCCCAGCGAATACGCCGCCGCCACGAGTTCGCCGCCATCCTCACCAGAAACCGTGGGTGCCAGCGTCATCAGATAAACGATGAAACTGGCCAGTGCCGCGCCTGCAGCGAGCAGGCAATCCTTGTGGTCCGGTGATCTGAGAGGCATCGACATCATTGGAGCGGTATTGTAGTATGAACGCACCGAAAGAATATACCCGTGCGAAAGGAATAACCATGAAAGTCAGCAAAGTGCTCGAAACCTGTCTGTGTGTCGACGACCTGGAAGCCGCCGAGGCATTCTATACGGACGTGCTCGGGCTCGAGTTCTACGCCAAGGTGCCCGGACGTCACTGCTTCTTTCGCTGCGGCGATGAGATGCTCCTACTTTTCGATCCCAAAGCCACCGCCACCGCCGACGCCCTGAAGTTTCCCGGGCATGGCACCACCGGAGCCGGTCATGCTGCCTTCAAAATGACCAAGGACGAGATCAACGACTGGCGAGAGCAACTCGTGGCCAAGGGAGTCGAAATCGAAACCGAGTGGGAGTGGCCCGGTGGAGGCTTCTCGCTCTATTTTCGGGATCCCGCTGGAAACTCTCTCGAGCTCGTGACGCCAGCAACCTGGAAATTGGCTGAGTAATCCATTTTCGGAATCGTCCAGCCCCGAAATCGTCGATCGTCGGACCTCAGACACAACATTTGGGGTACCCAGTGTCCCATACACGCCAAATATAGTGTTTTTAGAAGGTAATCATACCCTATACAGCGAGATATCCGCTTAGAGGGCATTCTAGAGCCGAATCGCCACTTTTCGGGGTAATTTGAGCATGTATGGGTTGTTTCCCACACAGTTGCTTCCGCGCAACAAGGTCGCGATCCGATAGGCACATGGATCGGCGAGACGCTCATCGCGATCCCGGGGAGTCCCGAAACCCGAATACGACCGTCTTGTCGTTCCAGCGCAAAGGTACCCGGTCGTTCCAGCGCAAAGGTACCCGGTTGGGAAGGGTCAGCCCTGGGGAAATCGCGAAAACGTCTCAGCGCGATCGTAAAACCGAAAATCCAAACCACTGAAAATCCTGAAAAGCGAAATGGGTTCATGCGACGCGCGAGCTACGTAAGTCTAATAAATATAATCCAGTATGGCGATAAGGTGTGGTTCAGGGTTAGGTCGATATATGAACGAAATAGTAAGTGATGATCGGTGAGGCTGGGGATTCAGGGCTTAAAGGTTGCATGATAGCAATATGCTAAATGAACATAATATATATTATCAGACGTTAAGCGTATGCCGACCGAGGAACGCTTTGGTTGTTTAGTCCTGCGTTCGGCGGTACTATGACTTTACGATTCTGCGTCTAACAAACGAATGAAGGAGTTTTTGCCATGAGCGATGTACTTGCTGATATTCGTGCCGCCAACGATGAGTTTTCCGATTCCTTTGCCGCCGGTGACTTTGATCGGCACGCTGCCTGTCATACCGATGATATCCAGATCTTCCCAGCCGATACGGAGGTCATTTCCGGGAAGGACGGAGTTCGGTAATTCTGGTCCGGTGTTCGGGAAAGTGGAGTGGCCAGGGTGACGCTGGAGACCCGGGAGCTCGACGAACTTGGGGAAACGGCTATTGAGGGGGTCGGTCAAGGCGAGTTGTTTGATGAAAATGGGACCCGTCTCGACCAATTGAAGTATATTGTCGTCTGGAAACGGATTGATGGTTCCTGGAAATTGCACCGGGATATGTTCAGTACCAATCTCTCGTAGAGCCGTTTGACAAGGTTACTAGGGCTTCTTCTTATCCAGTTGATACTCGCGGATGAGGTCTTCGAGGCGTGTGGAGAGTTTCTTGAGGTCGGCCATCATTGTCGTGGTGTCTTCTTTGGAACCGTCCGCGGAGCGTTGGATTTCGAAGAGGGCTTCCATGGCTGCTTCGATCGTGAAGGACTGGGTATCGATTCGGGAGCTGGCTTCTTCGATTCGAGTGATGCGTTCGTGCAACTGTTTGGCGAGATAGTACGTGTTGTCGACATCGACGTAGACGGGGAGCAGGAACTGGCGGCCCCCCACTTTGACCTTGATGCGTTGCTCTTCAATCATTTCTTCTGCATCCCGTGTAGCGCTTTGGTCAGGAGCACAATTTCATTGAGTTTCTGACGGATTTCTTCGCGTTCTTGTTTGTATTGTTTGTTTGTCTCGTCGACTTCATCGTAATCGTCCGCGATTCGATTGAGCGTGGTGACTTCCTTACGTTGTTCCCACTCTTTTTTGAGCATGGCTTCTTTCTCTTCATGCTGTTTATTGACGTCTTCGCGGTTTGTTTCAAGAACCGACTGCAGTGTATCGAGTTGGTCGGTGAGCGTATTGAGTTGTGCCTGAAGTATCGGGTTCATTGTATATGTTGGAACATGTTATCTCAGTTCCGCCTCATATTTGTGGGTTAAGGTTTTCAGAATCTTAGCACATGCCTTATCGGTATCCTTATCCGTCAGGGTTCGTTCCGAACTCTGGAATACAAGGTTCAGGGCCACACTCTTCTTGCCCTCGGGCACGGGCTCACCGGTGTAGATATCAAATAGTTCGACGTTTTGGAGCAGTTTTCCGCCCGCTTTGAGCACCGAAGTCTTGAGATCGCCCACTGGGACAGCGGCATCCACGACGACCGCGAGATCGCGCAATGAGGCTGGATGCTCTGGCACCGCCGCGAATTTGGTATGACGGGTCTTCTTGCTGAGAAGCGATTTGACCTGAAATTCGGCCAGATAAATGTCAGGTTCAATATCGTATGCTGCGGCTACGGTCTTGTTGATACGTCCGAGATGTCCGATGCAGTTGCCTTTGGTATGTATAGAAGCACATTCCCCCGGTGCGAAGGCCGGGTGTTCGGCGGATTGAAAGGTGGGTGTTTCCGAGCGCAACAGTGACGCCGTTTCTTCGACCATTCCCATGAGTTCGTAGATGTCTGCGGTGCGCGCTTCATCGGTCCAATACGCCTGCGTGCTGTTCCCGCTCAGCGCAATGGTCAGCGTGTCGGATTGTGTGCGACCCTCTCCCCCGTCGTTCTTTTTATAGACAGGGGCGAGTTCGAAGATGGCGATGTCTTTCACGTTGCGGCGGATGTTGCTCGAAGCGATGTTGAGCACCGATGGAATCAGTGTTGGGCGCATGAGCGCCTGTTTTTCAGAGAGCGGATTCTCCAGCGCAATTGCGACCTTGTTAAGGTCTCCGAGACCAGCATTTTCAAGGTCTTGTGGCGATGTGAATGCCCAGGTGTAGATTTCATTCAAGCCCAGCGCGCATAAATCGCCCCGAAGGGTCTGCAACGTCTTGTAATGCGGCGCGTATACCGTATCGACTTTGGGGATGTTCGGCAGGGTCGCTTGGATGTTTTCGAAACCGTGTAGACGGGTGATCTCTTCAATCAGATCGGCGGGGCGTGTTGCATCGTGGCGTCGGTTCGGCACACCTATCGTGGAGGCTGTTTCATTGTGTTCCAGCACGGTGAAACCGAGTGAAATAAGGTAGTTGTTCTGCGTTTCAGGTGAAACGACGATGCCAATCCTGTTGTTGATGGATTCGTGATCGATAACGATAGGTGTAATTTCTATCTTGTTTGGATATTCGTCGAGTGTTCCAGCTGAAATTTCTCCACCAGCCACTTCCTGGATCAATTGGCAACAACGGTCTGCGGCAAATGGAGCCATATCGACATCCGCACCGCGCTGGAATCGCTGGGAGGCCTCGCTGATAAGGTTCAACTGGCGCGAAGTCTTGCGAATCGACGAAGGATTGAAGTAGGCACTTTCGATGAAAAGGTCGACCGTGTCGTCCCCCACTTCGCTGTCGAATCCACCCATGACACCGGCAATCGCCACGGGGTCTTTCGCATCCGCGATGACGAGCATATCCGCGTCCAGTTTGCGCTCTTCCTGGTCGATGGTCTTGATGATTTCGCCAGCCTTGGCTTGGCGCACGACGATTCGGTTTTCGGCGAGCTTGTTCAGGTCAAAGGCGTGCAGGGGATGCCCGGTTTCGAGCAGTACGTAGTTGGTGACGTCCACCACGTTGTTGATGGGACGCTGTCCGGCATTAATGAGCCGCTTCTGAAGCCATTCCGGTGACGGTCCGATTTTGATGCCTTTCATCACGCGGCCGATATAGCGATTGCAGAGTTCCGGGGCCTCGATTGTGACTGAGGAAATATCGGAAACCTTTTCAGCAGAGGTGTTTAGCGTTATTTCAGGGGTTTTAAGCGGGCATCCGTAAGAGGCGGACAATTCGCGGGCGATTCCGAGTAATCCCGACCAGTCATTGCGATTCGGAGTCACTTCGATTTCGAGGATGGTCTCGTTCAGGCCGAGTGGCCCGCGTACATCCGTACCGATTTCCATGGATTCATCGAGAATAAGCAGGCCCGCGTGGTCCTCTCCGAGACCTAATTCCTTGGCCGAACACATCATTCCGGCCGACGCGATTCCGCGCATTTTGCGTTTTCCGATTTCGAAGCCGCCGGAAAGCGTGCCGCCTACTTTGGCCGTGGGCACCTTGTCCCCCACCTTCATGTTGGTCGCGCCGCATACGATCTGGGTGGGTTCATCCTCCCCCACGTCAGTTTTGCAGACGACGAGCTTGTCCGCATCGGGGTGTTTTTCGATGGACACGATTTTGCCAACAACCACGTCCTGTATGTCCGCGCCGGTCTCTTCGACGGATTCAATTTCCAGACCGAGCATGGTCATGGTTTCGCAGAGTTCCTCGACGCTGATGCCGTCGAGGTCAATATAATCATTTAGCCAGCTGATAGGTATGTTCATGGCTTAGAACTGCTCCAGGAATCGTAGATCGTTTTCGTATAAATGGTGGATGGTGTTGATGGAATGTCGCAGCAGTGCGATGCGATCAATGCCCATGCCAAAGGCGAACCCGGAATACTTTTCGCTATCGTAGTCGGCATACTTGAACACTTCCGGGTCGACCATGCCGCAACCGAGGATTTCGATCCAGCCGGAATTTTTGCACAGACGGCATCCCGAGCCTTCGCAGACCGAGCACGAAACGTCGACTTCGGCGGACGGTTCGGTGAAGGGGAAAAAGTGCGGACGGAAGCGAGTCTTGACCTTTTTGCCGAAGAAGGTGTGTATGAAATGATTGATGGTGCCTTTGAGATCGCCGAAGGTGACGTTCTGATCCACGAGCAATCCTTCGAGCTGGTTGAACATTGGACTGTGGGAGGCATCGTAGTCGACTCGGTATACACGACCGGGTACGACCACGGCTACCGGTGGCTGATGTTGCTCCATGATGTGCATCTGCACGGGCGATGTGTGGGTTCGTAAGACGACCCCGGGCTCTACGTAGAAGGTATCGTGGGAATCGCGCGCGGGATGGTCGGCGGGCGTGTTCAGGCTGTCAAAATTGTAGTATTCGGTCTCAATATCGGGGCCTTCAGCCACTTGATAGCCCAATTGGGTGAATATATCGACCATTTCATTGGTGATTTGCGTGATTAGATGCTGATGACCCGTCCGCGGGCGACGTCCAGGTAGGGAGAAGTCCACCGTCTGTTGTGGTGTAGAGGCGTTCTGTGCCTCCATATCGGCCTTTTTAGCGTCTACAGCATCCGATATCAGTGTTTTGAGTCTATTGGCCCCCTGGCCGATTACAGGGCGTTCTTCGGGCGGTGCATCCTTCATGGCGCGAAGGATATCCGTGATCGCGCCTTTACGGCCCAGCCACTTTACGCGGTAGGCTTCCAGGGCATCGAGCGAGTCCAGGGTATCCAGCTCCGCCTGACTTTGCTCTTCGAGTTCTTTGAGTTGAGCGTTCATGTGTTTCTTGCGTTACTCCCGTTCTTTGAATAAGGCCGTGCCTATGCGTATTTCGGTGGCCCCTTCTTCGATGGCAATCTCGAAGTCGTTGGTCATCCCCATGGACAGCACACCCAAACCGTTATCGTCGGCCAGAAGCTTCAATCCGCTGAATACGGCACGAATTTCGGATTCGTCGGCCTCTTGCGGGGCCATTGTCATCAGGCCCACAACGGTCAAATGCGGACACGATTGTACCGTGTTCAGGGTGTCCGATAAAACCTTTGGCGAAAAACCATGTTTGACGTCTTCACCGGATACGTTGACCTGAAGAAGCATTTCGACTGACTTTTCCGCCTCGGCACAACGTTTTTCGAGTTCCTGGGCCAGTTCAAGCCGGTCGATTGAGTCGATCCGGTCAAAAAGGCGAACCACGTCCATCACTTTGCGTCGCTGAATCGAGCCTATCATGTGCCAGTGGATATTGGAGGGTGCCTGAGTGATTTTGGCTTCGGCGATGTGTATGCGGTTCTCACCCATCGCGCGAAAGCCGAGTTCATACAGGTCGAGCACGACATCCAGGTCAACGGTTTTCGTGACTGGCAAGAGCTGCACGGAGTCCGCATCCCGTCCCACACGAATGGCGGCCTCGTGGATACGATGCTGTATTTGTTCTACGTTGTCTTTGATATGGGGATAATTCATAGGAGTAAGACCGTCAATTTGTATTTTTGGTACTCTGAAAGGCATTATCTTAGGGAATGAAGCGGTGCGTTTCAAGAAAGATTTGACTGAACTCAATGCCAAGGGTCGAAATGAGAACATCCCCACGAATTAACAAGCTGGCTTTGCTGTGCATTTTGCCGCTGATATCCTGTGCCGCCGAATTGAAAGGCGAAACGCCTTTTGACGGTGAGCGGGCCTACGCGGATGTTGAGAAAGTCGTTGCACTTGGTCCGCGTGTGCCTGGAAAAGCCGGGAGCGTGAAGGCGCAAGAAATGATTGTGGAGGGGTTGCGCGCCGCAAAGGTGGAGGTTCGGGAGCATGAGTTCAAGGCCTTGACACCCTATGGCGTGATAGCGATGAAATCCATCATTGGAATCGTGCAGGGGACGTCTGACGAGATTATAGTGCTTGGAAATCATTACGACACCAAGTACCTTCGAAACATAAAATTCGTCGGCGCGAATGATGGTGGTTCGACGACGGGCTGGATGCTTGAGATGGCGCGCGCGCTCGGTCCGACACGGGAGGGTCACACGGTCTGGCTGTGCTTTTTCGATGGCGAGGAGGCCTTCAAGAAATGGACCGATACGGACAGTATATACGGCAGTCGGGAGATGGTGTCGATGATGCGCGAAACCGGCGAGCTTGAACGTGTGAATGCGATGATCAATGTCGACATGATCGGTGATTGCGCGTTGGGCATTTTTGAGGATACGGATGCGCCGAGGTGGTTGCACAAACTTATCTGGTCAACGGCGCGCGAGTTGGGTCACAACGATGAATTTTTGCCTTGGGGTAGATCGATTGACGACGATCATCTTCCCTTTCGGACTGCGGGAATCGATGCAATCGATCTGATCGATTTCCGCTATGGTGGCGACGAGAGTGTGCACGATCGCACGTGGCATACAGTGAACGATACGATGGACATGGTTTGTGCAGAAAGTTTACAGATAGTGGGAGATGTTGTGTATCATTCCTTAGGGAAAATCGACGCGCATTTCGGCGTGCACGAGGGCCAGTAGTTTGGATGGTGTATTCGACTATAACGATGCTTGGCTCGACGAGACGTCGAACGACGATATGCGACGCATTATCGACGCATTTTATCGGGTTCACAAATTAACCGTCGCCGCTACGGATTATCGTTCGGTGCTTGAATTGATCTTGTCGGAAAGCATCAGCGTGGCCAATGCGCAGGCCTCTTCTTTGCTGCTCTATGATGAGCTCAGCGATGAACTTTATTTCTCCGTGGCCAAAGGCGATTCCGACGAGAATTACACCAAACTCAAAGAGGTGCGGCTTCGGCTGGACCAGGGCATTGCTGGTGAGGCGGCCACCACGCGTAAAACGATCAACGTGCAGGATGCGGCTTCAGATTCCAGGATTCACCGGGAGGTTGATGAAACAACCGGATTCACGACGCGCTCTCTGTTGGCCGTGCCGATGATGGATCGGGAACGTCTGGTCGGTGTGCTTGAAGTCGTGAACAAGCTCGACGGTGACGGTTTTACTGTGGCGGATGAACGCATCATGGAAATGTTTGCTTCACTGGTGGCATCGGTCATTACGCAGGCACGGCTCATTACCGAGAGCGTTCAAGCTGAACGGTTGGCGGCGATTGGCCAGACGGTTGCGGGATTGTCGCACTACACCAAGAATATTCTGGCGGGCATCGAGGGGAGTGTTGAACTGATTGAGCAGGGAATGGAAAACGACGATACCGAGACTTTTGAGGTGGCCTGGGGAATCATGAAACGCAGCACGGGGCGGTTGTCGAACGTGGTTGAAGATATGTTGGCCTTTTCGAAAGAGCGTGAACCGGAGCGGAGCTGGTGTGATGTGCACGAGCTTCTTGAGGATGTGCTGTCTGCCGCGATGCCGTTAATTGATCAGAAAGCGATAACGGTCGAACGCGATTTTCGATTGAGCGAGGGCAAGGCGTGTCTTGACGCGATTGGAATTCATCGATGCCTGTTGAATCTTGTGCTGAATGCCGTAGATGCCGTTGCACTCAAGGACGGCAGAATTATCGTGCGTGCGCGAAGCCTGGATGCGGGTTCGCTGGTGTTGGAAATTGAGGACAACGGAAAAGGCATTGATTCGAAAGTGAAGGACACCATCTTCAGGCCCTTCGTATCCACCAAGGGCTCTCGTGGTACGGGACTCGGATTGGCTGTTACGCACAAAATAATTGTTGAACACGATGGAACCATCGTTGCCGGGAATCGTGCGGAGGGCGGTGCGCGATTCACGATAACATTGCCCCACCATGGCGGCGAGAAGGAGTCTGTATCATGAAAGCGTTGCGCGAATGGGATTCGGTAGGCTGGGGTTTCCTCGGTATCGGGTTCATCGTACTCTACGGCCCGATTCTCTATGGGATGTGGAGCATCACCAACGAAGATCAACGCGCAACCCCGTTTCCATTCGTGGTGGCGGCGTTTGGCGCAATGACCGTGTCCGGTATTATTACGGCGACTGTAAACTCGATTCTTCAGAAGCTTTTTGAAGCACGCCTTGAGGCAGAGAAAAAGCAATCGAAAAAGAAGAAGAACTAGCAAAGGATTAGTATGGCTGACACCTGGGAACTCACAAAATATGTAGAAGCCCATCCGGACAATCATGAGCAGCGCTGGCGCCTGGTCAAGAAGCTTTACAAAGAAGGCGATTATCGCATGGCGCTTGAGAATTTACAGATTCTGATGAACGATTGGGAGGAAAAGCCAAACGTTCGTCGCTATTTGGCTGCGACGTATACCAGGATGTCCCGTGTCGATGAAGCAGTCGTCACGTTAGAGAAGGCCGTGCAAAAATTCCCGGATGACCTGGCGATGCAAGAGCAGCTCGCAGTGGCCTATGCACAGTCGGGAGACGATGACAATGCTGCGGCGCTATGGTCAGATATTGCGAAAGACGATCCGGATCATCGCTATGCAAAAAAGGCGATGCGCAAGACAGTGCGTCGCATGAAGAAAAACCACAAGGAAAAGTCCGTCTCGAATCCGGCACATGACGGAATTGTGTGTTTGCAGTGCGGTACGAAAAATCTTCCCGAGGCCTTAAATTGTCAAGGATGCAGTAGTAGACTCGATATGCTTGACGATATTCTGGGTGAGGCCGATGAAATTAAGGCGCAACCCTTTCAAGTTGGGCGGTGGTTGTTATGGGCCTGTATTCTAATCTGCGCAGGGTTCATCGCTTTCTCTATATATCGCGCGTTGGAGTCGACTGAGTATGGCTTGGCGACCGGGTTTGCCGCCCCGGGCTCGTTTAGTGAATTCATGTTGGTTGAGCACCGGAATCTCTATCTCATCGTATCCGGAGTATTGCTTGTTGTGTGGCCCTTATTGCTGCTGGGGGCGGAGATCGGTGCTGGTTTGTCTACGATTCGAACGGATCGAACGGTAGTGCATGCCATGGCCTACTCAACTTTTGCCGTTGCGCTCGCGTGGATTCCGGGGGTTGGGCTCGTCGAATGGATTCCGATGGTGCTTGCGGTCACGCTGGGTGGTACGGTTGCGGCTCACAGAGAGAACATAAAAGTCGCGGTAACTGTGTGGGCCGTTCAGTGGTGCTTTTTGGGCGTTTTGCTGGCGGCGTTGGTTGGATCGATTATGGACACTTCTTTTTTGAGGCAGATATTCGCCCTGGATGGGTTTTCGCGCGAGGATTCTGAGCAATCGGCGTTGCACCTTGAAGGATCGCTCGACGAGCCGCATGCCTTGCAATGGTTTTCTACCGGGTCGAGTTGGCTGGATCAGCACGCTTCCCGGATTGGCCTGCATCTTGCCGTATCCCCACAATCGATCGAACGAGAAATGACATTCGTTCTGAAGCAAGGGGACGAATTGCCATTGTATGAGCGAGTTGTCAAGAGCGACCAATATTTCTACATTGACGGCATTATTCCGGGCGTGGAGTCGTCGGTGCAGCTTCTGGATTCAGGGGGAGAGTCCGTCCGACTCGACATTATCGGTGTTCTGCCCGTTGAGTCCCGGTAGAGACCGCGCACTCGCTTCAAAACGTTGAAATTGCTCAGAACTCAACCACTGCCTGGCTTCATCGAATGAGGCTGCGCGGTCCGGCGGTGATGATTGCCGAATCAGCTGTTCCCATCCAAGACGATACTGGGGCCATCGGTACACGCCGAGACGCGTGTGCTCAATGGCGGTTGTGGTATCGCCCAATCGCAAGAATGATTGACCCAAGAGGAGATGGAGTTCTCCCGTGTCGAGCTGTTCGTGGGCGCGCAACAAGTGCGCGTGGGCGGATTCCAGATTTGTAGGTTGTTCGGCTGGTGCTAGCCCTGTCGCAAATAACTTTGATATGCCGAGTTCGAGATGAACGTGTGGTGAGGCATATCGGTATTCGGATGCCTGTTCGTAGGTAGCGATTGTCGTGTCGCTTTCATCACCAGCACGGTAGAGGCTTCTTGCTTGGGCGTGCAGGTGATCGGGCAGAAGAATTCCGCCTATGTGAATGAGAATCAACAGGCCTGCGGTTGTGCTGATTACAAGTTTTGCAACGCGACCTCCCCCCCGCTCTTCGCTCGTTCTCGTGATCCATTTCGTGGAAGGTAAGGACGCGAATAGCATCAGGCCGATGAGCATGTGGGGCGCGCTGGTTTGGACGCTGTTGAGCGCGGCGTAAACGGTGAACGCGATGGCACCTCCCCAGAGCATGCCTTTGCGCCCGCGTATGAGCATCGTGATCCATCCTGCGCAGATTGCCCACCCCCCCACGCCGAATTCCACGATGAGCTCGAGAGGGGTTGAGTGGGTGAGCCAGGTGTGTACAGTGTTGGACTGGAAACGAAAACCATTTGCTTCGTGCAAGACATCCGCGAGCGCTTTCGGGCTCATGTAGGGAAAATCTCCGGGTCCAATTCCGATGAAGGGATGATCCGATATGAGATTGACGCTGCCTGCCCAAATCCACACGCGAACGTTGTATCCCACATCTTCAAGGCTGAAGGTATGGAGGATTCGCTCGATTGTGGGGCCGGGCGTGATGAGTACCATTGCGAACCCGGTCATGATCAGGATAAAAAACCCGATGACTTCCCGTCGTCCAGGATGAATCCTGGGTAGTATCATCAGGCATCCCACCGCCGCTGCAAGCCAAGCGGATCGCGAACCGGTCGCCAAGCAGGTGGCCACGCATGCTATGAGTAGAACGAATTGCGGCCAACCTCGCTTTTCCTCTTGGGAAGCCGAAAGGAGTAGAACGGGAATGCTCAGCGCTAGGTAACCTCCCAACAGATTCTGATTGCCAAAGACAGAATACAGGTTATTCTCGAAACCGGGATAGGCGGGAAACAGTTTCGGTGCCAAATTTAGAAATTGAATCAAGGTCAGAATAATTACGACAAAGGTGGAGGCGAACAGAAGGCGTTTCACGCGGTCTTCGGTGTTGTCGTCGTTGGACTCACACAGCAGGTAGGACGCTAACGCGATGGCCAACAGGTAACTCACTGAGCGATGAACGATGAAATCGGGAAAGTCGGTGATCGGAAACAAACTATGAACGGCTGCAAGAATCGAGATTCCAATTCCGAGCACGAGGAAAAATCGTGGCACGCGAAACGTGGCGTTTGGGGCGTAAAGATGCATCCAGCTCAGGACGCATAGGCCGAGACACGCGATAAGTTCTTTGGTGTGGCTGAAATCGGTGAACTGTTGAGAAAAGATCGAAACCATGAGCACGAAAAACACGAGCCCGGCACGTTGGTAATGTGATCTGGTCGCGGATTCACTCATGGGGCGATGGTACACGATCGGCACTGAGGGTTACACGCCCGTAGGTCGTTGCTCAGTGGTCGTAGGGGCAATCAATACGGCGTATCGGCTCGCGTTTGGGCGCTTCGTCGGCCCATTTTTCCACATCTTGCTTACGCAGCACCTGGAGTTGCTCGGAAACGGTAAGAGGAATTCCCGCCTCTTGCTTGATGTCTATCATGATGTTGCTGGCATCATCGAAGAACTGGAGATCTTCCCAGCGCACGACATCGAGCTCGGCTATCGCTTCCAGGTGGCGGCCCATTTCGTTGAGCTCGAGTGCTCGTCGCCGAACCATGCGGCCCAGTGCCATGCTGTCTTGGGAATCGGAGTACAAATCGCCCCAGATGGCCACGGCTGCGTCGAGCTCTTCCTTAATGCGAATGTCTAGATCGGCGATAAAGTTTTCGGCTTCCTGCACTTGCGATTCGAGACGGGAAATCTCTGCGGCGTCTGCTGTTGCTTCGATTTGTGCCTGAAATTCGGCTATGGACGCCTGTGCGAGCGTCTGGCACTCGCGCGCTTCGTCCACGATGGTTTCAGCAAGGAAACCTTTGTTCATTTTCAAGAAGCGATCGCCGATGTCGTGTGAGGGGAAATCTTCGAGATACCCGATCCATCCCTCGATGGCATCTTCGTATTGCTCATTCAGGAACAATGAGCGAAACAGCATACGCGGCACCCATTTGTTGTGTTTGTGTCGCCGTGCTTCATCGAGATACAGAATGGCGTTCTCGTGATCTTGAAGTTTTTGTTCGTAAACACCGTATCCCAGATCGAAATAGAGTTGATAATCGCGTGGGTTTTTGCGTATCCCGTCACGAAGGAAATCCACTGCCATCAGATACCATTCTTCCTTGAGTCCGATGCGTTGATGGTAGTGAGGCGTCTTTTTCTTCAGAGGTTCCGGAGTGGGTTCAATTTTTGCCGGGATGTTGTATGCAAGATGCCAGGCACCCAGAAGATAGGCATCGATAAAGTTCGGATCAAGCGTGACACACGTCTTCATCAACGGAACCATACGATGCAACTCGCCGTTGTGCCAAAATGTATCTACCTGCATCCAAAGGAAATTCGCGGCCACGGTACGGAATCCGAAAAAGAGCCCTGCTAATCCTACGCCGCTTGCTTGGGTATCGTTGCTGTACATGGTGTCAGCGGAGAATTGGATTCCCATGCTCTGGATTTGGTGAGCGGTCCGGAAATCGAGGAATTGTTGCTTGAGGTCGGCGACCGTGGGGTCGTTGATGAGTGCCCACACGTCCATATCGTGCGATTGGCGGACGGCGCGCGCGAGTCTACTGGTGACGTTGCCTTCCGGGTCAAGGTCCAGATCGGGATCGGCTTCGTAATCGGGTAATGCCGTATCAGCGAGCGAGACCAGTTGGGCATAGATCTCGTCGTCCATCGCTTCGGGCACGTCCAGAGATTTGTCCGGTTCAAGGGTATCGCCCAGACGTGTGAGGCTGGCCGCCGATATGGTCCAGCGATAGAATGCTTCCGAGTCCTTGATGGTATTGATGCGATTGCCCAGCCATGACGAAATGAGAATCAGGATCACAAAGCCTACGGGCATTAATTTTGCGCGCATAGAAGACATGGATCGTTAGAGCTCCTTGCGATGGAATAGCCATGCCGCCAATACGTAACCTGACAAGGCATAGGAAAGACCGTAGACGATGAGACTGGGAAGCATGACACCAGTGGGTGGATCATTTAGAGGGAGGTTAAGGATTTGTGTGCGCAAATCGAAAGAGCGGAGATTGGGCAACACTTCCCCGAGGCCCCAGGCAACTTGTCCGATAAAGGCATCGAAGGCACCGTCAGAGGAACCCGCCCGGTTTGCAACGTCTTTCAGATACCCAGTGAGATTGCCTGCGATGAAGATGAACAATCCTGAAATGGTCGGCAGTACCGACGAGGTGGATGTGCAACTGATTGCAAAGGTGAAGGCCGATACGATGAGGAACTGAAAATAGGTTAGGAGTGATGACCACAGCAGCATTGTTGGAAATACTTGCTCTTTGATGGCAAGTGCGATCATGAACAATACGCTCATGAGTACGAGGTTGGCAATCACGATGAGCTGTACGCCGATGAACTTCCCAAGCAGGTATTGATAACGGCGAATGGGCTTGGACAAGATGGTATAGATTACTTTGTTGTCAAGTTCGGTCGGCACTACGGAGGCGGATATGAAAATGGTGATCAAGATTCCGAAAATGGAGATGGCCGTTACGCAAATGTCCTTGATCATCTTGGTCTCGACTTGCGTCTCCACATCGCCCACCACGGTGGCCTGGGTCATGAATGCGGTCATGAAGGTTGAGCCGAAAATAACGAATAGACTGAGTATGAGAAAGCCCAGAAGGGTCTTTTTGCGTATGCCTTCACGCCAGGTATACATAGCGATGGCCCAGGGGCCGCGGATTGAGTCGACTACTGCCATAATGATTCGTGTCCTAATTCTTTTGCAGGGTTGGGTTAACTTCTTTGGCGCTGGCATCGCCCACTGTGCGCACGAACAGCTCTTCAAGCGTTTCGCGGCGCGGCGCAATGCTGTTGATGTTGATGTTGCTTTCCTTGCACAGGCCGACGGCATCGTAGATGGACATCGCGGCGGGTACTCGCAGCAGTGCGCTGGTGTTGGTCACGTCGTCAACGACCAAGCCTTTCGCGGAGAGTGTGGCCGAGGTGGCATCGTCCACAGTTTCAACTTCGATGGTGATATCGCGATCGGTGAGTAGTTCATCCAGCGTACCTTGAATCTGCATCTCGCCTTTGTAAATGATCCCGACACGGTCGCTGATTAACTCTACTTCCTGAAGTTCGTGACTCGAAATCATCAGCGTTTTACCTTCGTCGCGAAGATTGGAAAGGATGTCGCGCATTTCTTTGCGCGCCAGAGGATCTAGGCCGGTAGTGGGTTCATCCAGGATGAGGATGTCAGGATCGCTGAGCAGGGCTTGAGCCAATCCAATGCGTTGGCGCATGCCCTTCGAATAACCACGCAGCAGTCGTTTGCGCGCGAAACTAATACTCACGACGTCCATCACGTGGTCAATGCGTTTCTCAAGGTCCTTGCCGTGAAGGCCGTAGAGCTGACCATAGAAGCGAAGGATCTCATCGCCTTTAAGGAACTCGGGGTAATACGCGCCTTCGGGAAGGTATCCGATTTTTCGTTTAATTTCGCTCGATGCGATGTCCTTGCGCCCCATTAATTTTATCGTGCCGGAGGTGGGGAACAGCAATCCGAGCAGCATCTTGATGGTTGTCGTTTTACCCGACCCGTTTGGACCGAGATAGGCGAATATTTCACCCTGATTGATGGCCAGGTCCATATTATTAAGGGCGTGGACGTCCTGCCCTCCGAACATGGTGGATTCGTAAATTTTAGTGAGTTGCTCAGTCTCGATTACAGCGGACACGATATGGAACCCTTTTCGGAGTGAGAATATGTATTAACATTATTTATAAACGAAGAATAATAGTATCAAATGTTGAGGAAAGCCGTCAATGTGGTCAGAATTCGATCTGTAGTCCCGCACTGATTGACGTATTCCATTTGTCGAGGCTGCTATGGAATGGTTCGCTGTCATAGTCGAACAACAAATTGAAATTCAGGCGCATATTGAGAATGATAGGCACGGTTAACGATGATTCCAGTTCGGCGTGTAATTCGGCAGTGTCTTTAAGGCTCGGTTGAACGGTAAACTGCTCGTGAAGCACCGATTGCGATAACACATGCCGCGTATAACGAAGACGAAGATCCAGAATCAACTCTTCTTCCTGTTCGGAGCCGAGGGTTCCGGGGAGATTGTTCGAAGCGCCGAGATCATCGCGTAACTGCTGCGGATCGTAATCCTCTACCCGTCCTCCCACGCCCGCGAATCCGGACAGTAGTTGCTGCTCATTCTCGTAGAGCGTCTTGCTCACGCCGGCGGCTACCTCAGTGCCCAATTTCAGTGCTTTGTCGCGATTTCGTTCCAGACCTACGATGAGTGTGGGCGATAGTTCGCCCCGAGTTTGTTTGGATATGATGAGCTCTGCATCGAAGTAGCGATCCATGGCGTCGGCATCTTCAGTGTATTCGATATTCGCTTCGAATTGCGCATTCACCTTGGCACCGTCATGGTCCACGTTAAGGCGCGCGGTCGGACCGGAGGCATCTTTGGTCCCGGTACGCAGTTTGTATCCCGTCGTCACGGCAATGTGTGTGGGGGAGTCCGATTCGTTGTTGACAAACGCGGACTCGGGCAGGCTTTCAACCTGTTGAACCTGTGCAAGATCGATAGTCGTCTGACTTTCTCCGTTGGGCGCAATGACGACGAACGCGGAGTCGATGGTTTCGATGCGTCCGGGAAGGGCTGTATTGTCCTGTAGCGCGAGAACCAGAAAGCCCTCCGTCGACAGTGATGCGAGTTGATCGCTTGGCACCATAATGCGACCGGCAAGCTTCGTGCGAAAGGATACGATTCCCGAGGAGATGTTCAGCAGGGTTCCACTGAGGCGGTCCCCGTTTTTGAGGGTGATGGTGTCCGCCAAGGCATGCTGAGTGATGAACGAGCTCAGTATTACGGAGACGAGTATGATAAGGCGTAACATCACAGCTTGCTCGGCTCCGGGTGATGGGGCACATCGACATTGGTCGAGGTCGTCAGGGGTTTGCGCCGTGTCGTGAATGCAACCAGTTCGTTGGTGGGGCCGAACAAGACGTAGGTTAGACCAAGGGGGAACAGCACAATGGCGGGCGAATATTGGTTGGCGTAGTGAAAGACGGCGATGCCCATCCCGACGGCTACCATCGCGCGGAAACCTTTGCGCGGAGTAAGCATAAATACACCGAGGCTCTTTTTGGGGTATCGGACGTTGCTGACCATGAGCAGTGAAACGGCGAATACGAATGGTGTCATGAACCAGACGGGAACTTGCCATTCGAAGTATTGGGTGAAGAGTGTAAATGAGGCGATCGTTCCAGCGGCTCCGGGGATGGGCAGTCCGAAGAAAATGTCTTGACGATCGGCTTGGAATACGTTGTAGCGCGCGAGGCGAAGGGCACCCATGATGACATAGATAATCGCAATCATACTACCGGCGGGAACCATGTTCATGTTGGCAACGGTTTCTTCGAGCACGTAGGAGTGGTATATGAGCACGGCGGGTGCAACACCGAAAGAGACGATGTCGCTTAGACTGTCGAGTTCTTTGCCGAAGTCGGAGACGCTTTTTGTTAGGCGAGCGACCGTACCGTCCATGGTGTCGAAAATGATTGCAGCAAGAATCCAGTAACAGGCGATATCGTATTCGCTACGGATGCTCGCAAAAATGCTGGCGAGTCCAGAGTAGAGCGCGAAGGCGGTTACCATGCTTGCCGCGAAATTGATGGGCATGCGCTTACGTTGGCGACGTTTCCATCGTCGCGAGCGTTTACGCCTCTTTTTGAGTTCGTCTGGCATCAGTATTCTCGGTATAAGTATTGTCAATGCGTGCGAGGTTTGAAGACCCCCCGTTCACCTTTTGACCTGTTTTTACTAGTATAGTTGCATTCATGGGGAGATAGAGCTCGGTTCTCGACCCGAACTTAATCATACCAAATTTTTCGCCTTTTGTCAGGTGTTTACCTTCGGAAGTTACACATACGATACGCCGTGCTATGGCACCGGATATCTGTTTTACGGTCATGGGGCCGTTTGGGGTGTCGAGATACAGGGTGTTGGATTCATTCATTTGACGCGATGTCGGGTCCATCGCGTTGCGAAATTCGCCCTCTCGGTATTCAATTCTCTCTATTTTACACTCGTCTGGAGCGCGATTGACGTGTACGTTGAATACATTGAGAAAGATCGAGACGCAGATGCACGGACCCTCGTAATACGGGGAATCTTCGAGTTCTTCAATAGCATCGACCACGCCATCTGCGGGGCTTACGATTTCCGACGCATCGGATGTTATCGTTCGCTTGGGATCGCGAAAAAAGTTCAGTGTGAACGCGAAGAGTAGCCAAAGCGGCGTGGCACCCCAGGGAAAACCGAGCCACACGGCGATAATTTGGGCGAGTATGGACAAGACAAGAAACGGAAGGTAATACGGTGCCCCCACTTTCCATGAGCTGAATTCCGGGTTCACATCAATTTCCTTTCTTTGAGACTTATATAGGCTCCGTCACCGAAAATGACGTGGTCGAGCACCCGTACGCCAAGCACTTCCCCGGCCTCCTGCAAGCGTTCGGTCACCGCGATGTCGTCCAAACTCGGCTCGGGATCGCCACTCGGGTGATTGTGGCACAGGATGATACCCGTGGCGCCTTCACGCACGGCTTGACGGAATACGTCCTTGGGATCGGCCATGGTGCCGTCCAGACCGCCCGAAGAGATATCCAGGGTCTTCAAGACGTCATTCTTGGTATTCACCAATATGCATTTGAAGACTTCGGTTTCATATTCTTTGTAGCGAACCATGAGCAGATCGGCGACATCCTGCGCGCTTCGAATGCGGGGACGGGTCGTTTCGGTGAAATTGGCCAGACGCTTGCCCAATTCGAGCGCGGACTTGATTTCGATGGCTTTGACCTTGCCAATGCCTTTGACCTGCTGCAGTTCGTCGATGGACGCGCGGGCTACCTGGCGCAGTCCTCCGAAATGGCGCAACAATGCTTCGGCCAGCGCCACGGCACCCATCGTGCGTGTGCCGGTGCGAAATAAAATGGCAAGCAGTTCGGCATCGCGCAGGGATTCGGCACCGGTGTGTTCGAGCCGCTCACGAGGACGTTCCTCTTCAGGCATTTCACGTACGGCGGTATCGATAAACGGCTTCGGTGGCTTCATCGGGGCTTCCTTCCCATGGCGATTCGGTCAATTCCTGCCAAGTCTTTACGGAAGCTTATGTCATTGTAACCGTTTTCTTCAAGTAGTACAGATACCGCATCAGCCTGTTCCGCGCCAATTTCGAGGAGGAGGTGGCCTTCAGGTTTGAGGTATTCTGCCGCTTGAGGGATGATTTTGCGAATAAGGTCAAGGCCTTCCTCGCCAGAAAGGAGTGCGTCGCGGT
The DNA here is from genome assembly GCA_046583315.1 of Candidatus Hydrogenedentota bacterium. GTDB lineage: Bacteria > Hydrogenedentota > Hydrogenedentia > Hydrogenedentales > DTSJ01. The sequence goes on along the minus strand of JAYGCN010000196.1, from coordinate 12,241 downwards.
CCTCATAAAGTCGAATGTCGTCACTGAGGCCGGGCCATGCCGGGTCGGGCACGTAGGGTGGATTCGATGTGATGAGGTCAAAGGGGTCAACATCCCCAATGGTGTCAAAGAGGTCACTTTGAATAAAGCAAATTCGTTCGGATACACCATTTAGTTCAGCGTTTTCCGCGGCAAGCGTGAGATTATTCGCTTTGATGTCTGATGCGGTAAATCGAATGTGCTCATGATTGCAGACGACAGCAATCGGAATGCAGCCGGTGCCGGTACCGATATCGAGTGCTCGACAATTTTCGTGAGGCAATAACTCAAGAGCGAGCTCGACCAGGTGCTCGGTTTCGGGGCGGGGAACGAGCGTCGGTGGTCGAACATTTAAAGGAAGGGAGAAGAATTCCCACTCGCCGAGGATGTAGGCTATGGGTTCGCGTTTTAATCGCCGTGCGAGCAGTTCTTCGAAGTTGGAGTTCGGCATTTCCTCCGTTGACCGCGCGTAGAATTGTGCTCGTGTGCATTTGAGGGCGTGACACAGCAAGAGTTCTGCATCGAGGTTTGCCGAGTCTGACACCGGACTCAGCTTGGCTACGGACTCAAGAATCGTTTCGCGTAACGTGGCCATGGCCTGCTCGATTTAGTCGGTTACGTGGGTCTGGGCGGACATTTGTTCCGCGCGATCTGCCGCGATCAGTGCGTTCATCAATTCCTGGAACTCACCCTGCATGACTTGTTCGAGGCGGTATAGTGTCAGGTTGATGCGGTGATCGGAGACGCGATTCTGAGGGAAATTATAGGTACGAATGCGTTCGCTACGGTCGCCACTACCCACTTGACTGCGGCGATTCTCGGACCGTTCGCTATCCTCTTTCTCTTTCGCCGTAGCGAGAATACGCGACCGTAAGATGGTCATCGCTTTGGCTTTGTTCTTGTGTTGAGACTTTTCGTCCTGACAGGTTACGATCGTACCGGTGGGCACATGCGTAATACGTACAGCGGAGTCAGTGGTGTTGACGCTCTGACCGCCTGGACCTGAAGAACGGAAGACGTCTATTTTCAGGTCACTGGGAGCGATACTGATTTCCACTTCTTCGGCTTCGGGCAATACGGCCACGGTGATGGCGGAGGTATGCACACGGCCCTGGGTTTCAGTCTCAGGAACACGTTGTACGCGGTGGACACCCCCTTCAAACTTGAACTGGCTGTAGACGTTGTCGCCGCTGACCTTGAAGGAGATTTCTTTGAATCCGCCGATACCGATTTCGTTGGTGCTGAGGACTTCGACTTTCCAGCCTTTTACTTCGGAAAATCGAGAGTAGGCCTTGAATAAATCGGCACAAAAAAGCGCGGCCTCGTCTCCCCCGGTCCCTGCACGCAGTTCTACGATTGTATTTTTCTCGTCGTTGGGATCTTTGGGAAGCAACAGAACCTTGAGTTCGCTCTCGTGTTCTTCGAGCGCAGCGACAAGCCCGCTCTTTTCTTCCTCGGCCATTTCCCGCATTTCAGGGTCGTTATCTTCGCGCAGAATGGATTCGGCACCGGCCAAGTCTTCTTCGTCTTTTAGATACGAATTGAATCGGTTGACCAAGTCTCCAATGTCCGATTGCGCCTTGGCATATTTGCGAAAGGTATCGGGATCCGAAGCGACCTCATTGGTCCCCATCAGATCGGTAAGACGTTGATACTCCTCGCGCACCTGGAGGAGTTTTTCGCGCATGACGTGCTCCATCGGAGCGGATTATGACTTCGCGGAGGCGGACATGGATCCGAATTTTTTCTGGAAACGTTCGACGCGGCCTTCGCTATCGACAAACTTCTGCTTGCCGGTAAAGAAAGGGTGGCAGGAAGAGCAGATTTCAATTTTGATTGAGTCTTTGTTGGCACGGGTCTCAAAGGTGTTTCCGCAGGCGCAATGTACAGTGCACGCTACGTAATTGGGGTGAATGTCTTTCTTCACGGGTCTCTCCTGGGCGTTAATCGATTTGAGTATATAACCACCGGATAATCGGGGATTCGTTGACAAAAGCGAGTAAGCATAACAAACAACGACCAATTCTGGCAACTTTTTGTCCAACAGGGATTTAGTTGCTGCTGGATATGGCCAGAAACTTGTTCAAGGCGTTGAGATAGGCCAATGCAGTCGCCTCAATGATGTCTGTGCTTGCTCCGGTGCCGGTATAGGGTCGATTTTCAAAGGTCACGATGACATGGGCCTCACCGTGGGCATCTTTACCGGGGGTGGCCGCGCGCAACGTGAATTCTTCGAGTTTTCCCGTGACGCCGACCACGCGTTCGATGGCCCGACAAGCTGCATCGACGGGACCATCCCCCACGGCTGTATCGCTTTCAGTTTCTTCGGAGTCGCCCTTGCGTAATTTCACCAATGCCATCGCTGGATTCTTGCCTGAGGTGTTGAGATCTTCCAGGGTATACACTTCAAAGGACTCGTCGCGCATGGACATCAACAGGATGCGCAGATCGTCGTCAAAAATTTCTTTCTTGCGGTCGGCTAACTCAATAAACTTTTCGTACAGACTGACCACCTCGTCGTGCTCCAATTTGAAGCCCAGCTCCTCGCAGCGTTTTGCAAGTCCTGCGCGCCCGGAATGTTTACCCAATACCAGTTCGCTTTTGGCACGACCGACGGACTCGGGAGTCATGATTTCGTAGGTGGTCTGATTGGCGAGCATGCCGTGTTGATGAATGCCGGCCTCGTGAGCGAAGGCGTTACGGCCCACGATGGGTTTGTTGTATGGCACGACCAAGCCGGTGATTTTGCTGAGCAGCATACTCGTATTGGCGATCTCGAAATTATCAATTCCGGTTTCGTATGGAAACACGTCGTTTCGCGTGTGCAATGCCATCACCACTTCTTCAAGTGATGTATTTCCGGCACGTTCGCCGATACCGTTGACCACGCATTCCACTTGACGAGCGCCGCCCTTGATGGCCGCCAATGCATTTGCGACCGCCATTCCAAGGTCATTGTGGTTGTGGCAGGAAAAGATGACGTTGGAAGCGTTCTTCACGTTGCCGATGACGTGTTCGAACATGACCTGAATTTCTGCAGGCGTCGTATATCCCACCGTGTCTGGCAGATTGATGACATCCGCGCCTGCATCAATCGCTCGTTGGGCGACCTTGACCAGGAAATCTAAATCCGAGCGTGTGGCGTCTTCCGCAGAGAATTCGACGCGTTCGATCAGACTCTTGGCATATTTCACCGAACCTTCGGCGTCGTCCAACACCTGATCGGGCGTCATTTTGAGCTTGTGCTCCATGTGGATGGGCGAAGTCGCGATAAATGTATGTACGACAGGGCGTTCCGCATTTTTCACCGCTTCGGCAGCGCGGGCGATATCGGGCTTTACGGAACGGGCCAAGGCTGCGATGCGTGGCCCTTTCACGGTCTCCGCGACACGTTTGACCCCTTCGAATTCCTGCTCGGATGCGATGGGGAATCCCGCTTCAATGATGTCTACACCAAGTCGCTCGAGCTGGAGGGCCATTTCAATCTTCTGGTTCTCATCCATGCTTGCGCCGGGGGACTGTTCGCCGTCCCGTAAGGTGGTGTCGAAAATTTCTACTCGTGTGGACATCATGTTCCTCTGCGTAGGTGTTGTAACGCGGCGAATATTAACAGAGCTACGCAAAAGGAGTCAAAAACCCCAGTTCACGCAAGACCAAGCCGTGTCATGGTTTACCTGACTCGATCACGGTGGTATACTGCTCGCATGACGACCAATAATCCAAGACTCGTGCGGCGAATCATGATGGAGTTGCTCTATAAGAGCTTCATGGAGGACCCCATGCAAATGCTTACGCCAACCGATATCACGGATACGGGCAAAGTCACTATTAAAGAACTTATTCCATGCGCACATTATCTGCACGATCGAAATCTCATTGAATTGATGATGGGCTACAATCCGCCTCTTTTCGCTGCGACCCGGATTGCGCCGGAAGGTATTGATCTTGTCGAGGATCCCTTCGAATTGGACAAGCACTTCCCGCGCGAGTTAACCGCCGAGAACGCCACCGTGGCCGACATGATCAAAATCGTGTTGCAGGTCATGGATGAGGCCGAGGCTACACCTTTGGAGGGAAAACGTCGCGATTGGTTGTTGAACGATATTGATGCGTTACGCAGCGAATTGGTCGAGCCGGAGCCGTTGTGGCGTGCCGATGTGATTTTGTCGCGCCTGCAGTGGCTTGATGGTTTCTTCGATGATGACGAGACCTTGCCGTCGCTTGGGGAGTTGCGCGCGATTTTGCACGAGCGTCTGCTGTAAGCAAAGGATTTCCAAATGAGTGAGAACGCCATACCGGTTGTGGGTAAGAAGGCCCGGGCATTTAATCTGGAGACCGACCAGGGAACGAAGTTACGCCTTTCGAGTCTTCTGGGCTCGCCTGTAGTCTTATATTTCTATCCCAAAGACAACACGCCGGGTTGTACGACTGAAGCGCAGGAGTTTCGGGATGCGCACAAGAAGTTCGCGAAACTTGGTGTACGGGTACTTGGCCTTAGCCCGGATTCCGCGACAACGCACGAGAAATTCGTTGCGAAACAGAAACTGAATTTCACGTTGATCTCCGATCCCGACCATAAAATGATTGAAAAGTATGGGTTATGGGTGGAGAAGAAGCTGTATGGTCGCGTGTATTGGGGCGTGCAGCGCGCGACGCTGTTGATTGATGCGAAGGGGAAAGTGGCGCGTGTTTGGGAGAAGGTGAAACCCAAGGGGCACGCGGCTGAGGTGCTGGATGCGGCGCGCGATCTTCTCGGCGATTAGTCTTTCACGAGCGCTTCGCCGTCTGGACCTTGATATTTCTGACCGCTTTTCAGATTTTCGATCCGGACCGATGAGAAGACTTCTTCGATGGCCGAGCGACCTGCTGCGGAGAAACTGTTCGCGTCTTGAATAGACTCGTAGATGAGGACACGGTCCCGATTCTCAGAGATAACAATCAGGGCATGGCGATCTTTTTGTGCAGAAGTGTACGCATTCTTGTATTCGCCGGAACGCAGTATGGATATTTTGCCGTCCAGCTGCTCCATGGTAAATCCTGAATCCAGTAATTCCTGGACGAGTTGATAGCGCGCCGCGCGGCTCTTGAGGGCCTGCGCGATCTCCGGTGTGTCAATAACCGTTTCGACCGTGTTGGTGAGCGTGGGTTCGCGGATTTCGGCAGCGACACCACCTTCGAGCTGTTCCGCGATTGGGCGCAATTCATCTACGGTGACCTCGGTATAGTCCGGTGCCATGCGGACCAAGGGGTTTGTCAGGGTCGAGCACGCTGAAAGTATGGCGACGAGAATTAACCAGGTGACACGACATGCTTGCGTATGCAGGGAGCGGCTATTCATATATGACCAATCTGTTTTTACCGGCATCTTTGGCTCGATACAAGGCGACATCCGCCTGTTTAACGAGATCATCGGTGGTAATGGGGTCGGTTGTATCGTGAATCGCAATCCCCACGCTCACGGTGATTCCCACGTCTTCGGGCAAACCTGAATAAGGGGCAGCGGAAACGATTTTGAGCAGTCGTTCGGACTGGATGACGGCTCCGTTGAGCTCGGTCTGTGGCAAGAGAATAATGAACTCTTCACCGCCGTAGCGCGCGACGACATCGTTGGTACGAATGGTCTTGAGCATGCGTGCGGCAACGTCTTTGAGAACCTGGTCGCCAACCAGGTGGCCATAGGTATCATTGATTGATTTGAAGTCGTCGACATCGACGAGCAAACAGCACATCGGCACAGCGTAGCGAACGGAACGGGCGATCTCGTCTTCGAGTCGCGAGATGAAAAAGCGACGATTGTGGAGTTTTGTCAGCGCATCTGTCGTCGCGAGACGTTCAAGACTTCGGTTCGATTTTTGAACGGCCTCGAATAGATCGGCGCGTTCGATTGCATTGGCCGCAGCTTCACATACGATTGAGCAGAAATCGACTTCGCGTTGGCTGAAGGTGCCTCCCATTCGGTACGTGCGCAGCAAAAACGAGCCGACATTTTCGTTGAACAGGACGATAGGAACCACCAGTATGGATGTGATTCCCATCTTTTCGAGTTGCTCGGATACAGCCGCTGTCCGGGGGTCGGTTTTCACGTCGTTGATGACGACCTTCGTCGAGGTTTCGAGTACGGCACTGATTTCGGGATATTTGGACAGGCTAATGACCATGTCGTCCACGGAAGCATCCTCATGGGAAGCCAACACGTGGGCCTCGTCATCGTTCTCCCAGATGCGCACGACGGAACATCGGTCGGCATAAATGGTGGAAGCGATCTGTTCGGTAAACACATAGAGAATCTCGTGGGTCGAACGTTTTACGGAGAGGTGTTTTAGAATGTTGAGAACCAGGGCAAAATCGTTTTTGAGGGTTACGGCATCGTGCTGCTGATTTTCGATATGACTTGCGAGCTTCGAAAGAATCGAGATGGACGTAGTGGAGACCGGATAGGAAGCGGCATCGCTCACGGGATCGGGGCACTGCAGTGTTGCACCTGCTGTGAGCGTCTCGGCAATGCGTCGAATCAATTCGCGGTGAAATGACCAACATCCTCGATTGACCGCCGTGTTCATGAAATCCTGCTGGTCCACGGAGTACATGGTCAGGTAGGAGGCGGAAGGGGTTAACACAATGAGCAGGCGATCATGCAAGCCGACCGGCGCGTCGTCGATCAGCTCGGTGTGACTTGGGAGGGTGCCAACCGTTGAGTCCGATTTACCGCACACGTAAATATGAGCGACATGTCCGAGCCGGATGAGGGTGTTGGTCTGAACGGCGGTTCGCGGATCCATAATCAGCGTCAGGGATTGGGAATCGGACGCGGCATTGCGGTCAACGACCTCTTTGCAGATGAAATCGAACACATCCGCCTGTTGAATCTGGAATAGGAAATCGTGTGCACCAGCGTCTCTGAAGATTGAAGATATGGTGGCTTGCAGGGTCTGGGACACGTTGGTCAAGGAGAATGCCTTTTTTATGATTCGGTACTGACTTTATTGCTATTTTCGGTTGATTGAGATGTCGTTTACCATACATGATTCTAAAAAGTGATTCAATACGAGTGAGGTGGCGGCTAGGATTGGGGCGTGTACACTTCGACGATTTCGACCGGTGTTGAACGCACTACCAGATCGTAGAGTTCCTCGACTTCGGCATTGTGCATGCGCGGGCATCCCATTGAGGCGTAGGTCCCGATGCTGTCGGGTTTGATGGTGCCGTGGATACCCAGATCGATGGGCAGTCCCTCTTCTTCGGGTACCAGCGGAAGCCACCGCGATCCCAGTTCGTTACCCGGAGCACCCCCCGGAATCGGTTTTGAGCCGGGTTTGTGCCAGGTGGGATTTTTTTCCTTGTTGCCGATTTTGTATTTGCCCAGCGTCGTATCGTTTCCCGGCTTGCCCAGTCCGGCGATGTAGACCTTGAATACGCCTTTTTGGTCAAGTAGGTAAATTCGGGTTGTTGAACGCTCTATTACGATTCGGAAATCTTTGGGCGTGAATTTCAGCGCCTGATTCGGGCGCAGTGCATCGGGGTTGGTGATGCCGTTGGCACGCATTAATTGCCCCTGCGTCACGTTGAGTTTACTCCCGATCGAGGTTAGGCTGTCGCCCTGTGCCACGGTATACACTTTGCTGTCTTCGGTATGGCGATTGGAGAAAAAAATCTGCGTATTGAGCGCGCCCAGTCGGTCGACCGATTCCATCCACGCCTCTGAGCCCCACCCTGCTTCTTGCGATGCTTCGTTGTAGAGAGTCCGCGCCGCCACCAAATCACCGGCCCGCTCCTGTTCGCGACCCAGTGCCGTTGTGGCTGGTGCGCGAATGGACGCTGGAGCCGTTTCCTTGATCTGTCGATATAGTTTGAGTGCCTCGTCGATATTTCCAGACTCTTCATGGATGCGTGCCACGCGTAACGCGGCATCGTGCGACTCGGCACTCTGGGGATAGGACTCCAGAATCGCGTTGAGGCTTGCGACACCCCTGTCGGCGCGGTTGGCCGCGAAATGGATGTCCGCTTCGAGGAGGAGTGCTGTTGGCGAGATGTCAGGATTTTCGACACGCTCCAGCACGTCGCTCAGGGCATTCAGCGCGCCTTCGTGATCGCCCTCGGCAAGTAGTGCGGACGCTTGATCAAATTTCTCTAGCGCCGAGGCTTCCACGCGCCGGGTCAATTGGCCCTGCAACCAGATCGAAAACTGAATGGCGCCCCCTGCAATAATCAGCAAGGTCACAATAATCGCAATGATCTTGAAAATACCGCTGTCATTCTTCTTGTGGCGATAAATGGTATGATCTTTGGCTGTGCTCATAGTCGGACCCCCGTCTTTCGTCTACGCGATTCTGATGCGATTATACCTTAATCCCTCTGGCGCCGCGAAGGTTTCACTGTTTCGATGCGAAATGCCTATCCTAAATGCGTGAAGTGGATATTCGCGACAAATCCAGTAGTACCTCTGTCATGGATTGATAACGTTTTTTCGGATCTCTGCGCAGGCATTTCAATATGACGCGGTCGAGTTCCGGCGGCATATCTGAATTATATTTGGAAGGACGTTCGAATTTGTAGCGGCGACTCATGAGCTGTTTTTGGATGGATTTGGCATTCCCCCCGGAGCAGGGATGTTTTCCGGCGAAGAGTTCGTACATGGTGATGCCGAACGAGAAGATGTCAGAGCGGTTGTCGAGTCGTGCCTTCTTGTTGCTGAGTTGCTCGGGTGGCATGTAGGCGCGGGTTCCGCCGCTTTCCCTCATGAAACGCGTACGCCAGTTGGCCGATGATTTGGAGAGGCCGAAATCAAAAATTTTCACGTGCTTGAGATCGCGGGTCAACATAAAGTTACCCGGCTTGATGTCACGATGCACGATGCCGTTCGTGTGCAGATAATCCAGGCCCGTGCTGAGTTTGTACATCACCTCCAGCATCTGCTTGAGAGAAAGGTCGCGATTTTTGATGTGCTGGCGTAAATCGAAGCCATCCACGTATTCCATCAAGAGGCAACGCCGAAGGTTGTCGAATCGATCCAACTGTTCGATGATTTCGTGTTTGTAACGAACGATCGCGTCGTGATTCAGTTTTGCGGCGATGAGAATTTCACGGCCAAGGTGATCGCGCTTGCGACGTTTTTTATCCAGGTCATAACGACGGTCAAGAACCTTGATGGCGACCGTCATGTCGCGCTCTCGATCGATGGCCTTATATACCTTACCCATACCGCCGGCACCGATGGGTTTAATGATCTCGTAGCGGTCTACGTGGGTCAGTTCAAGCTGGTTATCGTCATTCGGATCGAGCTCCTCCTCGGCGATCTCCTCGATGGCTTTATCGTATTTTTTCTTGCTTTTTTTGCCAATCCCGAACATCGATGTATGCGTCCCCGTTGTTTCCCCCCAGTATACCCCATTGGTAGCCGAAGTTTCCTGTTTAGCGTGGCTTCCAGGTGCCCGTTCCCGCTGGTACAGGCACTTCGCGCAGTATTTCCGTTAATACGCGGTCGGTGCTCATGCGGCGCAATCGACTTTCCGGGTTCAGGATGAGTCGATGCTCAATGACCGGAGGTATAAGCAGTTTGATGTCGTCTGGAATCACATAGCCACGCCCCTGCACCGCTGCATAGGATTGACACGCGCGAAATAGTGCCATTGAGGCACGTGGACTGGCCCCCAGAGCCAGATGCACAGAATCGCGTGTCCGGGCGACAATGCGCAGGAGATACTCGCGCAATTTGTCGTGCATAAACACCTCGCGCACGGACCCCTGCATCGAAATAAGCGCGTCGGCATCGGTGATCGCCGTAATGGACTCTATCGGGTGTTTCAGACGCGTTAACTCAAGGATACGCGCTTCGTCCTGCATATTGGGATAGCCCACCGAAAGTTTCATCATAAAACGGTCGAGCTGGGCCTCGGGCAGTGGGAAGGTACCTTCGTGTTCAACTGGATTTTGCGTCGCAAACACGATAAAGGGTTGCTTGAGTTTCCGCGTTACTCCGTCCACGGAGATTTGGCCCTCCCCCATCGCTTCCAAAAATGCGGATTGGGTACGCGGCGTGGCACGGTTTATTTCATCCGCGATCACGATCTGGGAAAAAATGGGTCCCGGGCGAAATTCGAATTCGCGTGTGTTCTGATTGAAAATTGAGACACCGGTGACATCGGTCGGCAGCAAATCGGGAGTACACTGTATACGCGAAAACGAACAGCCGCTCGTCTGGGCCAGGGTACGTACCAGAATGGTCTTCGCCACCCCCGGCACGTCTTCCAACAACACATGTCCGCCGCCCAGAATGGCCGCCAATGCCATCTGGATGGTTTGCGTCTTACCCAGAATAACTTTTTCGGTATTCGCTACGATTTCCTTGATGAGTGGTCGAAAATTACTCACACGTTCTCCCGTTTTTCAGATTGTTGCCTGGCTAGTTGGTAGCGAATCGATTAAGAAGCATAATACCCGGAAGCGTGGTGTGGCGCAACCGGAGCGATTCGGATGCCCCCACATTACTTTCGGTCCGCCATATTGGTGATTTTCAGGTGTGATGCATCTTCGCGATCGGTGGCGTTGGGCGGCGCAACGGACAGGTCGGTAATGGCCTGACGCGCTTCGGCATCCAGCTCGATTTCCTGACTCTGCACCGCGATTTCGAGTTGCGCGGGATTCCAGCAGCCGACGATGGCCGACGTGACGGCAGGATGGCTGGCGGCCCATTTTACCGCGAGCGAGGCGGGTTGATGGCCGTGTTCCTCGGCATACGCCACGAAACGCCCGGCGGTTTCCATGTATTCGGGGTTTTTATAACGGGCCGCATACATGGTGTTCTGCGTGATGCGTCCCACTTCTTTGCGATGGTATTTTCCAGTGAGCAGTCCCGCGCCCATGGGGCTGTAGGGACACACGGCGATGCCCTCTTCCTGAGCCATGGGAAGAATCTCGATTTCGGCGACGCGTTTCACAAGGTTGTACATGGGCTGTATCGCGGTTATGGGAGCCCAACCGCGATGCCCGGAAACCTGTATGGCCTTGGCGCATTGCCACGCGGCGAAATTTGAGACGGCGACGTAGAGCACCTTGCCTTGCGTGACGAGATCGTTGAGCGCAGATAGCGTCTGTTCAAGATCCGTATTCGCATCCCAGTGGTGCAGGTAGAGAACATCCACGTAATCGGTTTGTAAGCGTCTGAGACTGCCTTCCACACCTTGCATGATGTGTCTGCGCGAACTGCCCTTGTCGTTGCGATCGCCCCCGCTTGGATAGTGGGTCTTGGTCGCCAGCACGATGTTCTCGCGCTTATCCCCCATCCATGAACCGATAATGGATTCGGAATCGCCCTTGTTGTAGATATCCGCCGTGTCGAAAAAGTTGATGCCCTCGCCAAACGCGATGTCCATGAGCTTGTGGGATATGGATAAGTCGGCCTCGTTACCAAAAGACATGGTACCCAGGCAGATTTCCGAGACTTGAATGCCGGTGCGGCCGAAATAGTGATAGTTCATGCTGTACTCCTGTCGTATTTCACGCGAATCCATGAGAATTGTATCATCTCACCAGATCAATTAGAATTCGATTCAAGTCGACGCATTGGGAGTGAGCATGCCCTTCTCTGAACGCTACGGACATAGGCGTAAATACCGGGCCAGTATGGTGCGCGAAAGTACCCCCGAACTGGTCAATGAGCATTTGGTACAGTGCATCTGGTACGACCGACTGTTCCGGCAATCCGGGCTGACAACTTCGGACGGCCGGACGCTGAAAATCATATCACCCGGCTGGTGGAACCACGGTGAAGGGCCGGATTTCAAAGGAGCGCAAATCGAATTTGATGGTCGGGCACGCACGGGCGACGTGGAAATTCACCTCAAGTCCGCTGGCTGGCATCAGCACGGCCACGATCTCGATCAGCGTTACGATGAGGTGATGTTGCATGTTGTGCTGGAGGACTATGCATCGACCCAAGCCGCACGAACTTCTGAAGGCCACGCGCTCCCGCTGCTGGAATTGACGCCGTATCTGGAATCGGAAATTCTCGAACTGGCCGAATACATCAAAGTGGATCGATTCCCCTACAACGTAGAAGGCACCTATGGAAAATGTGCAAGCGTCGTCGAGGCGGGCGGACACGAAACCGTTCGCGAGTTCGTTGAGCTCGCAGGCGAGTGGCGCATGCTTTTCAAGGCACGTCAGATTCGCGAACGCATGGATCGCATCGGTGCGGATCAGGCCATCTACGAAATGCTGATGGTCG
>JAYGCN010000195.1:0-8617 GCA_046583315.1 Candidatus Hydrogenedentota bacterium | reverse complement strand
ATACCCCACGCAGTATCGGGAAGGCTACGGCATGTGGATTTCAGAGCTGGAAAAAATGCCACAACTCGTTAAGCTGCTTTGTATGGAAGCCGCGTTCGCAGTCCATGCCGAGGACTCCGTCCAGACCGAGAAATCTCTGATAGCGGCATTGGCATTCATCCGCTCTGTCCAGGGCGAATGCGACTCGTGGACCTTCACGCTTCGCGCGGACTCTATCCGAATCGTATTGCGATTCATCGCCTGGGCATTGCCGCAAGAAATTTTCGATGAACCTGCGTTGATACGACTCGCTAGCGATTTAGACGATCAAGACGACCCCGAGTCTATTCGGCGGGCCATTATCGGAGACCGCGCCTACACCATCGTCCTAGTGAATAGGACTTCAGATTCAGACCATATTGCTTCTGATGTCGTAGGTCTATGGGATCAAATGGCACACACGGTCCTACGGGGATTTACGAAGACACTTGCCGCGTCCGAGCTTCCGCGAGCCGAGGGTATCGCAGCTTGTGAAACGATCATTGACGAAATGAACAAGCATACTTTTTACGCCATTCTTGGCAACGTAATCTGGGTCCCCTCGCTGGTACCCTTCGCATCGCTTGAAGCGAGGGTTCGACTGGGACAGTCCGTCATGGCTGTCGAACGCTACCGACTCGTCTATGACCAACTCCCCGACACTCTAGGGGAACTCGTACCCAAATTCATCGACGAACTGCCTATAGATCCGTTTGACGGAAATCTGATTCGCTACGAAGTTTGGGATTCGGGTTACACGTTGTACAGTGTAGGCCGTAATCTTACTGACGAGCACGGTGACGCCACGCGCGATATGACAGTCGGCGTGAATTCCTTGTAAGGGACATGAAGGTGGGAATCGAAACCACCAAACTGAAGGCCTAGGTTTTGAAGACCAGGACCATCACCAGATGACAATCACCTCCGTGTAGACACTAGTAGTTCTTCTATTGCCTATTTCTCAATGTAGCGAATCAGGCATCAATCGTGATATCAGCGCGACCTGAGCGTGACACGAAATTTGAAGTGTTGTATACTTGGATCAGCAGAATAAATGGAGGTTCCATTATGAGTCGATCTCTTTTGTTTGTGATTGCCTTGTGCATTACTGGTAATTATTCCATCCCATCTCACGCCCAATTTAATGCCGCCAGTTATACGGTAACGACAACGTCCAACGTCAAATACGGCGAAGGAGAATTGGATGGCGCACCAAATCTCGACTTGCTGTTGGACATCTACACACCGACAGAAAGCACGAATAGCTATCGCCCGTGTCTACTGGTTGTGCATGGCGGCAGCTGGATAGGCGGCAGCAAGACCAGTGGAAATCTGGCGACGACGGCGGATTATTTCGCTCAATGCGGCTTCGTCGCAGCATCGATCAACTATCGAAAGATCGGCGATGGTCCTCCCAATGCGCCACAATCCTGGTACGACACGGTTGTGCCGCAAGGACTGAGCGCCGCGCAGGCACATGCTTCCTACGCCGCAATGGTCGACACGGCATCCGCTGTTCGGTTTCTGCGCGCCAACGCCAAGACCTACGGCATCAACCCCGATCGCATCTTTGGATTCGGTTCTTCAGCCGGCGCATTCAACGTACTGCACGCCGGATTGGACGACCCTTCCTTTTTCGCGTCGCCTCTATCCATCAACAATCTCGGTGAGTCCTCCGCGTTGCAGCTTGTCATCGACTTCTGGGGTGGAATGCTGCGCCTGGGGGAAATTACCGCCGCCGATCCATCTGTGCTTATCGTGCACGGAACGGCAGATGGCACGGTCCCCTACATTGCGGCAACCGCATTGGACAGCGTGCTCACGAACGCAGGTGTCCCCCATGACTTCGTTTCACTACAAAGCGCGGGGCACAGTCCGTGGAGCGAACTAGTAAACGGCAAGACGCTGCGCGAGGTCACGCATGAGTTCACGCTCGACAACGGCGATGTGAATTTCGACCCCGATGATGTATATGTAACATTCGGTGCCGAGCCCGGCGCGGGGTCGAGCGGTTCCCCATTTCATCTTCTGTACGGAGCCGTATCCGCCGCCAATTCAGGCTCGACAATACGGCTTAGGAGTGGCGATAGTGGCGAAACATTTTCAGGAAACGGCAAAATCGATAACCCAGTCACCCTGATCAACAATACGCCGGGAAGTGGTCCTGTGACGGTCGGACTAACACAGGATGAGGCTCCGGATGAAGCAAGAAAGCAAGGGTTTATCACTCGAAATCCACGAAAACTAAATCTGTCGCCATCAGGGTAACCGCGGAAACGTGGAGATTTGGATTTGAAGACCTCAGTCATCACCAAATGACAATGACGTCCATGAGTTTTTGATTGTAGCGTCTGAAATTCGTGATGATAAAGAAGCACAGGTGCCAGGCCTTTCCCGCTGTCTGACTTAACATCTTGACCGATGCGAGAATCCATGATAGGCTTAGCCATCGGCAGATCTTCCTGCGATGTTCGTGGAATTTGCGCAATTTTCTACCTTAAAATTGAATCGGGTGACCAACAATTTGTATGGTCGACGGCATGCCTCCTTCGAGTGGACGTCGTGTGGCCATCGTGAGGTCGCCCACTTATGTTAGGTATAAGGTTCAATAAATTGCCCAAGTCACGGCATACTGCGGGACCTGCCGATTTCAATATAATATTTCCATCACTTATGACAAATAGCCTCTCCGGCGATTACTACATGTTGTCGAATTGTTCCATAATTATTGATAAATTCACTAACACTTGTTTCATAAAGAATTGATTTAATATAAATATGTTAATATAAATATGTAATCGATTTTATTGTTTTTAGGAACTCTAAAACAACAATTTTTAGTATTTTAATCATTTAAATGTTTAAAATTATTTACATATTTCAAACTATGTCGTAGATCGAATTATTTTACCGAGTACCATTAAGACTTGACATAGCAAGCATTTACTGGTATGTTCTAGTCGCGTTCAAGGAGGCATCTTCCCCTTGAATCGGGGGACCGGGGGAAGTAATAGAAAATTGGCAAATCATGCCGTAGTGCCAAGTAGGTGACAATCGACACAGACCAGTCGGTCTCGCGATAGCATTACAAAGTTTAAGGGGTAACGGATCCGTGAAATTTTCGAACGCCACGAAGGTTATTGGTCTTGATATCGGCTCTCATTCCGTTAAAGCGGTACAGGTAGTGCGTTTGGGCCGTAGCATGAACATTGAGCAGGTCGGATTTTCCAAAATTGACCGGAATTTGCTCAATACAGACCCCGTGGCTGCACACGCACGCGCCATTCGCGAAAGTCTTGAGGATTTCAACGTCTCAAAGTCGATGATTACCGCAGCACTTCCAGGTCAATCCGTCGTCATACGCTATCCACGTCTGCGCGATGTTTCCGTATCTGAACTGGATGAAGCGATAGAACAGGAAGCCAGTCAGAACATCCCCTACGACTTATCCGAAGTGTTGCTTGATTGGTCTCTGCTTGATCAAGAAGTTGAAGGAGAGTCCACGGTGCAGAAGATTTTGTTGGTGGCGGCCAAACACGACGTAATCGATCAACGCATTCAGTTCGCCGATATTGCGGGCATTGAATACTCGATTCTCAGTGTTGATTCCCTTGCTCTGGCTGATGCCGCTGAAGAATGTCAGTTTTTTAACAAGGACGAAACCGTTGCCCTCATCAATATTGGGGCGGCCTCTGCGAGCATCCACTTTACCAAGGATGGCAAATCAAACTTTATTCGGGATATTGGCTGGGGAAGTAAAGAACTCGTTCAGGCCATTGTGAAGAGCAAACGAATGGACTTCCCGATAGCCGAGCTGCTGCTTGTCGAAGAATCGAGCTCTCTTACCGGCGGCTCGCGCGATGATGATATTGTCGATGTGCAAATCGTGGATGAGCCGGAATCGAGTGCATCATCTGCGCCATCCTTACTCGATCCCCTGGAAAATGAGATTGGCTTGGAAACGGCAACCCCACAAGCCGCTGAATCATCTACACTCACGGCCGGCATAGAAAAGACTTCCTTACTTGAGACTCTTTCAACTCCGATCTCTCGATTGGTCACCGAAGTCAGACGCTCCTTCGACTACTATGAGCATCAACTGTACGAGCATCCCGTAGAACGAATCATTCTGAGCGGGGGCATCGCCCATATCCCGCTCATCTCCGAAGCATTGTCCGAAGAACTTGGTATCGACGACGTTACTGTGGCCGATCCGTCTGCAGGCGCGATAAAGATGAATCGACGAGTCAGTTTAAGTCGTGGTAGCGTTCAGCCCGCACAATTCATGGTAGCCGTAGGTCTTGCCGCACGAGGATTATCCGAATTATGATTACCGTCAACCTGCTTCCCTATGAGCTACGCCCCATAAAGCGTACCCCCTTACCCTACATTCTGTGCACCCTACTTCTTTTCGGTGCGTTGTTTGCCTGCTTCAAAATCAATATCAATGATAACCAGGCGCGCGAAGAAAGTGAAACCACCCTGCGTAAGAACCAAGAAGAGCTCGCCTCGCTTCAGCCTTCAATCGACAAACACAACAAACTTGCCGAAGAAAGCGAGATATTGGTGATACGCCTTAGGACCATCAAAGAAATTGCCAGTAACCGCATCATCTGGTCGCAACAGCTCCACAATCTCACCCGTCTCTCGGCTGACAAGAATATGTGGTTTGACAGTATTTCGGTCAAACAACGTCCATACACGGCGACAGAGTCCGTTTACGACCCCGAGACGAAAAAATCTACCGAAAAGACCATCCGCAAATATCAGCCGATTCTCACTCTCAAAGGCTATGTCGCCAGCGGGACTGATGGTCGCGCCACCATCAGTTTATTCATGGATGCGACCGATAATGACGCTGAGTTCTCCGCGAAGTTTACTCCCGAGTCCCCTGCCTTTGCCGATACTGAATTCGAAGGTACGCCCGTTCGTGAATTCACACTTCAGTACGTAGTCTCCCAAGGAGTGGAAAAATAATGGATTTCCTTAAAGGAAAAATGATACCACGCGATTGGATGGCCGTCGCCATGTTCTTGGGTGTCACAGCCGCTATCGTAGGCGTATTTTACTACATGGTTCATAAGAAAACGACCGATAATATCGCCATCGCCGATGCTCAGAACGTAAACGTATCGGCCGACCTTACGCGCGCCCAACAGATCGCTGCGAATCTTGATGAACTGAAAGAAAACACAGCCAAGATTCGGGGCCTGGTTGTCGCTTTTGAAAGACGCCTACCTTCCAAACGTGAAATCACACGACTCGTTCGCGTCTTCGAAGACATGGCCGCCGAAGAATCCATCGATGTAGACCTCTCCCCCATGGCAGTTATCTCCACTGAAAACAAAGAAACGATTCCCTACAAGATAGTGGCAAGGGGACCATTTCACGACGTAGCCGGCTTCATCAATCGACTGGAACGCTACGAACGTTATCTCAAGATTTCGGATTTGGAGATGGCACCCTACAAAGATGGGGTAAGCACGTTTACCTTTACGCTCAATACATACCGCTTTGTCGAATAGACATACAATTAAGGTGATGGCCCGTGAATGAACAAAACAGGAATCAGATAATTGCACTGGTGGTACTCGCGGGCCTACTGGCTTACGCGGTTTACTATTCAATGGGCTCGATGAATTCGCTTACCGGCGGCGAAGGTGCACAGGCATCTGCGGATAGCAGTGCTACTGGAACTCCCGGAGGCCCTGAATTCAAATCGGTCATTGAAGACGTAAATCAAGATCATGAGGCGCTTATCCGAGAAATCGAAGTGGTCAAGTTTCAGTACTCGGAGGTAAAGGCAGCACGGGATCCATCCAGACCGGTGAACGAAACCGATGGGATGATTTTCGACCCTCCTTTCCCTCCCACGGGTGGTCCCATTTCGCGTGACAGCCTCATATTCATAGCGGAACGTAAGGTATTAACCGCGATTCTCCACGGCGGAGCATCTCCACTTGCCGTAATTGACGGCGAGGTTGTCGGGATTGGCGAAGAATACCGTGAAACGGCATCAGCGGACGTAATTATTATCAAAGACATTGGTGTGGACTACGTTGTGTTTTCCATTCCTAGCGAAGACCAGGATATAACGAAAGAAATACCTGAAGAATAGAACTGATCGAGGAGCAGTAAACATGTTTAGACTCTGTAGAGGCCGATGGGTACTTGGCGCGTTGGTGTCGCTTACAAGTACGACCTGGGCTGCATCGAACGTTGCCGATGAATATCTGCAACGCAAACACGATGCGATCCAACCACACGCTGTAGACTTGATCGAACGATACGGCTCCGCTGCCTTTGACGATGCGCTCGAACGCGCCTCGTCCCTGTACGGCATCAACGTCGATTCGTCGTCTACGTCACCCGGCATACAGCTCGAGATGAGCAATGCCGCGCAAATCACGTTGGACAAATCCGACACACGTCTAACAGTCGATTTGTACGGTATCATCGTGCTCAACGATTTGAATTGGATGCACATTGATGGTGGCAATATCCTTGCTGACATTGAGCTAACCCAATTGGCGACCGACCCGCAATTTACGGCTCGGTTAACCTTAACCACGAAGACGGCATTCAGTGTAAGCATAAAATCACTGGATACCGGTTTGCTGCTCACACTCACCTCTCCCGATGAAACACTCGACCGAGCTCTTGAAACGGTGTCCACGGCCAACCACGCACTTCGCATCCAGACAGCACGCAATGAATACCGTTTGCGCAAAGCTGACGTGATTGAAAGCATGCTCTCTGAATTTCACTCCTTGACGCAAGCCATTGACCAATCTGCTCAGGCGGTCAAGCTTAGAGTGCTACAGTCCGACCTGGCAGGCCTCTCCCCTGAACAGGGCGCTGGCATCAAACCCCATAACGCCGATATGCACTCCGTAGACGCGCGTGTTCAAGCAGCTAAACGCTCCTTCGCCTACTACAATCGACTGTACACCCAATCACCCCAGTCAACCTCCCTCAAGGACGCCGTATCGGCACACATTGCAAAGCTCGACGAAGCCATTGCGGGTATGGAACAATCCTTGACCGTCATACAGGTGCAAACGGGAGTCGCCAAACGCGTATCGGCTCAGGTTGCGCAAAACACGGTCACTCCATTGCTCAGTAATGCCGGATTCTCTGAATTCGATGCCGCACTCAATAATCTGCGTTCGGCCTCATCCAGTACAGCAGACACGAATTCAACCCTTGACGCTTTCGATACGGCTCTGCTCAGCGTGAATGACGCGACTCCCGAATTGGTGCTACCGGAAGTATCCTCTGCGGCCCTCCGTAACACCCTGGGCCAATCGACTGCCCCGACAAAACGCGCACGTCCGGCTCCACACAGCCTGACTGCTGCTTCAATTGCCAATCCTGCCAAAATGAAAACACTGCTGGCCACTCCAGAGGAACTCGAACTGGCCGAGAGCCAGGGCATGTTCCTGATGGCTCAGGCCGACGGCACAGATGTGATCACCAATGAATCACGCCCGGAACCCAGAGATGCATCGAGATCACGCTACCAACCTCGTAGAATGAGCGTCACAGGCAGAGAAACTCGCCCCGACTTCAACCTCTACACCAAAGGGATTCCCGCTGACGAAGACCCCTTACGCGCACTGGTCTCCATTAACTTCAAAGACATGGATTTGGCCAACGTGGTACAGCTACTGGCCCTCAAAGGTGAAATAAACGTCATCGCCGGTACTGAAATTTCAGGCTCGGTAACAGCCAATCTCAAAGACATCCCTCTGGGACGCGCTATCGAAATCGTATTACGCATGAATGGACTTGGTATCGTCGAAGAATCCGGCGTATACCGGATTACCACATACCAAGAAGCTGTTGCATCGCGGCACGACACCGAATTGGTGTTCCTGCAAACCGCCGAAGCCGAAGCCATTAAAGCAACCCTGGAAGAAATTACCCAGAACGCCGGAGGCAGTGGAAGCACCGGCGAGCGGGTCCGCATCGGCGCGAACACGCAAAGCAATATCATCGTCATCTCAGGTCCGAGCGAACGCGTGAACGAGTTAATAGATATCATCGAGGCACTCGATGTCGCTGAACCCATTATTCCCACGGTCAACAAAGTTCTGCAACTCAACTACGCCGACCCGGAAGAAATGGCCAAAATCATTGATCCCATCATGAGCGAAAACGGGCAGGTGACCGCGGAAGTGCGCGCTGGTCAGCTCATCATTACAGACATTCCGGTGAAAGTCGCCGAATTGAGCGCACTTGTCGCCGAACTCGATGTGCCCGTTGAGCAGGTGAGCATCGAAGCAATGATCGTGGACCAGGCTATCAAGGATGACTCCGCTAGTGGCGTAACTTGGTCGGCGATATCAGATAGTTTGCTGCCTTCCTCAACGGGCACATCCGAAAGAAACAGATTCAGAGCTAGTGTGGGCGGAGCACCTGCCGACGTGATAGGCGGGATAGGTTTCGGATTCGTTTCTGGCGCCGTGGAAGTGAACGCGCTTGTTAACGCCGAAGTCCAGAGCGGAAACGCGGAACTCATCGCGAATCCGACCATTGTTACGCTGGAAAATAAGGTTGCAGTAATCAATATATCCCAGGAGTATCCTTACACCAC
>JAYGCN010000147.1:0-3421 GCA_046583315.1 Candidatus Hydrogenedentota bacterium | reverse complement strand
TACATACAAGGTCGTACCCGGAACGGTCGTGGATGATTTGGTCAGCACAGTCGATCTCGCGCCGACCACGCTCAACATGCTCGGACTGGACGTTCCTGAAGTCATGCAGGGTCAGGCCTTCCTCGGCGATAACCTGTCCGAACCGCGTAGTTACATTTTCGGCGGACGCGACCGCATGGACGAACGCTACGACATGATTCGTTTCATTCGTGACAAGCAACACAAACTAGTTGTGAACTATATGCCGCAAAAATCCTACAACCAATACATGAACACTGCCGAGAAAAGTCCCGTTCAACAAGAACTCAATCGTCTCGCGAAGATAGGGCGACTCCCTGAGGAAGCCATCTGGGTCATTCGACAGACCAAACCCGTCGTGGAATTCTACGACTTGGAGAAAGACCCAAATGAATTGCACAACCTTATAGAAGACCCCGACAGCGGCGTGCTGAAAGACGAGAAGTACATCAAGTACTTCAACGAGCTGATGATCTGGGCCGAAGACATCGGAGACCTGGGACTGATCCCCGAACCAGAACTTGCACGACTCGGAGAAAAATACGGGTACCGCTATCACATATACGACAAGTTGGAAGAAGACTCCCCCGGATTCTACAAGACGTTGCACAGCATGATTCCCTTTACGCTCGGGCCACGGTTATCCGATTACCCGAACAACCCGGCACTCGCTCGTCAGTACAAGCAGATGGTGAACCATTGGGGAGGGCGCGCAATGGGTTCAGCCTCTCCCTCTGTCCGCTATTGGGCAACGACCGGCATGGGGCAATTCGGCAGGGCGCATCCCCTGTTAGTGAAACGGTTGAAAGATAGATCGCAGCTCGTGCGCATCGCAGCGGCGCAGGCATTAATTGCCTTTGAGAACCATCAGGAAATTTCATTGAACGTTCTCGTCGAGGGCCTGCAAAGTGATGACGAGTGGATTCGCCTGCAAGCCGCGACCGCTCTGGATGAAAGCGGTGAACTGGCGCGACCCGCAATTCCTGCGCTCAAAGAAGCCTTGAACGACCGTGAAAATAAATACGTCGCGCGTGTAGCGAATCATGCGGTGAACGTGCTGGAAGGCACCGATAATCAGGTGCGTTAGTCACCCTTCTCCATGGAATCGATCACGGCCTGAAGTGATTCCTGCGTTTTTTTCGCCTTACGCGATAATGCGCCAGCCTTTATTGGATTCTGCTCCAACACATCGTTCTCAATATCGTAGAAACGTCCATCGTCATACAATTTCCAGTGCCGATCGCGTGCGAACACGCTCTTATCAAAGTTGCCCCAGATGGGATCGTAATAACAATAAATCCAATCACGCGGATGACCTTTTTTGCCGCGCAGTTGGTCGGCAAAACTTCGTCCGTCAATCGTTCGATCCGTCGGTAACGTCGCCCCGCCGAACTCCACCAGCGTCGGCAGGAAATCACTGAAGTCAATCAGGTCATCTTTCACCACGCCCTCCGGCACAACACCCGGCCAATTCACAATCAGAGGCACACGTGTTCCCGCGTCATCGGGATGGCCTTTGTTTCCCGCAATCACCCGCCCGTCACGCATCCTCGATCGTTTGATGTCGCGGTCGGTCCCGTTGTCTCCGGTAAAAATGACCAGCGTGTTCTCGCGCAGGCCAAGTTCTTCGAGTTTCGCAACAATGCGCCCCACGGCTTTGTCCATGTACAAAACCATCTCGCCAAAATGTTTGTTGTTCTTTCTGTATCGATCCCCATCAGCCCACTCGTCACTGTCCGGAGTAGGCACGAAAGGGTCATGTGTCAGCGCCATCGGGAAGTATACGAAAAACGGGTTATCCTTGTTCGTTTCCATAAAGTCGTTAATGAAATTGACCGAGATATCCGGGCCGTATTTCCCCGGGTGTATCTTCAGTCCGTCACTCGAACGATGAAGAAACGGATCGGCATACCGCTCGCCGTTCTTCTTGATTTCCGTCACCTGCCAAAGACAATACTCATCGAAACCAGCCTCCTCGGGCAGATAACCCGTCCCCTTGTCCTCGGGCAACTTCGTATTCGTGCCGTGCAGTTGCCATTTCCCCGCGACCGCCGTTTTGTATCCGGCCTCCTGCATCAAATGCCCAAAGGTAATCTCGGTTTTTGGCAGTATCCCAAACGCCTTATAGTTACGCTGATTGTAGCGCCCGGTCATAATCTGCACCCGCGATGGCGTGCACAGCGGTTGCGAATAACAATGGGCAAATTTCATGCCCGTCGCGGCCAGCCGGTCGAGCACGGGCGTTTTGTAGGACGCGCTACCATAAGTTCCCAAGGCTTCATAGCCAAGATCATCCGCCATGATCAGCACGATGTTCGGCTTATCCGCGGCAGATGCGACCGACGCTATCCCGAGCAATGTCGCCAATAAAAATCTCATCCCTATCTCCATTCGCTCAGGTCAACTTGCCGTAACGCATACAAGCGCGCCGCCAACAGCCCACGCATTTCGTCCGCCACATCCGCATAGTCTTTATCGTGAGCAAGGTTCAGCAACTCCTCCGGATCCGTATCGTGATCGTAGAGTTCAAGCCCCTGTTTTCCACCATCCCACTCCGTATACCGATACTGCTCGGTACGAATCGAGTTACCCGAATAGCGATACCGCTTCTCATCGATTTTGTAGTTCCGCATATCCTGCGTCAGCGCCGCCTTGCGTGTAAAAGATTCAGGATTCTTCAATACCCGCGACAAATCCATGCCACTCAACGGCCCCGATACCCTCAAGCCCGCCAATGCAGCAAGAGTCGGATAGAGGTCCACCAACTCCACCAGTTGCGACGTCCGTTTACCCGCAGACAACTCATCCGGTGTGCGAATAATCAACGGTGCGCGCGCGGCTCTTTCAAAAAGAGCTCGTTTTCGCCATAGACCATGTTCACCCAATTGATATCCGTGGTCACTCGTGAACACAACAATGGTATTCTCCGCAAGGCCCAATTCTTCCAACTTATTGAGCACCCGGCCCACTTGCGCGTCCATAAACGTCGTCGTCGCATAGTACGCACGAATCGCGCGCCGCTTCAGCTCGTCGGTCATCAAGGTCTCTACTGGTTTCGCGTTTTGATACGCCGCATAAGGCTCGCGCGCCACGGCATCCGGTGGCACTACGATGTCTTTCAAATCGTACAGGTCAAAATACTTCTTCGGCGCGACATACGGCGCGTGCGGTCGATAGATTCCGTAAGCCAGGAAGAACGGTTCATCCGTTTCAGCCTGCTCCTCCAACAGGCGCATAATCTCCAGCGCGCCCTTTCCGTCCGTCTGCTCATCGTCCGTGCCATCTGCCGCCAACCAACTCGACACCGACCCGTAATTGCCCGGAATCAGCGTGAAAATCTTGTCTTCTTCCGTTTTGTCCCGACCAATAGGGTTGTAAACATAGTCCCACGACGGCGCATCAT
>JAYGCN010000094.1:0-9976 GCA_046583315.1 Candidatus Hydrogenedentota bacterium | reverse complement strand
AACATTTTCTTCATCAAAACCGGACATCAGTTGCTCAATCCAGTTGGGTTCAGGGATGCAATCTGAATCCGTAAGCGCGATGACATCTCCCGAGGCAACACGTGCGCCGTGATTCCGCGCGACGGCTGGCCCCGCGTTGTCTTGTGGGACATACGTGACATCATATTCCCGCGCGATGGTCGCCGTATTATCCGTAGAGCCATCATCAATCACGATGACTTCCTCTACTGAATACGTCTGCGCCAGGCATGCTTCTAGGCATTCAGCAAGCGTCGCCTCCGCATTGTACGCTGGTATGATGATGGAGACAGTCACGAGCTCCGCCAGATGCGTACGCTGAGTGGCCATTCGACGGCCTTTGCCTTACTCGGATCGCCCCAGAGTTCGTGCAGCTCTTCGGTGATACCAGCAATGGGATTGGTCCCTTTGTCTTTCTCATACGCGGCTACGGCTGACCATGTCGCGAGATACCCTATCAGGTGAACAAGTGTCCAAGATGCCGTCATCGCGAACGGGGGAGCATCCAAGGTGTCAAAGGGAAACTGAATATCCCGATATCCCGTCTCGACATCCCGACGCTCGAAGGGCCAATAGGGGCCAACGATTTTGTCGTAGAAATGATTCACACAGGCATCAACGCCCGGGTCGCAGGTGAGCAGATTATAGGTCCACGCAGTGAGAATCCCCTTTGGTTTGAGTACACGATGCACTTCCTTCGAGAAAGCATCGTAATCAAACCAATGCAGCGCCTGCGCAACCGTTATCAGGTCGATAGAAGTGTCATCCAGCCCGCTGTGCTCGGCCGTGGCGATGCGATAGTCGATGTTCTCTGCCTGCTCAGCCTGTGCAATCTGTTTCTCACTGCCGTCCGTCGCGATGACTTCGCGAAAATGCGGAGCCAGTTTTAGCGCGGCCTGACCATTGCCGGTTGCGCAGTCCCAAGCCCGCTCACGACTCGGCACAATCCCCGCCAAATAAGCGAACAGTTCATCCGGATAGGTCGGTCGATAGGCACGGTACCCCGCCGCCGCATCCGGAAAATGATCACTGAATCCCCCCTCGGTCATCAGCCCCCTTTCACCGGCAGGCCCATCGCCTCCTTGAGCGTCAACACTTTGCCGATATGCAAGCCTTCGTGAAAACAATGAAACGCGATGGCCTCTTCGACTGAAGTGATGTCATCATCCGGAACGATCTGCAGAGCTTTGTAATCCGTAAAAATTCCGTTTTGATAGTCGTATTCAATTTGTCTGGGCAATTCTTCGAATCGATCCATGATCGATTCGATGTCTGGATTCGCAGTCCAATCCCGCGCCGAAGTGTTCTTTCCGAAAAGGGCCAGGTAGCCTTCCGGGATGGGCAGGGGATGCCCGCTGAACACATAGGTGAGGCGCGACAACGAACACAATAGATGCCCGACGTTCCAGAGGATGTTGTCATCGCGACCCTCAGGAATCGTGAGCATCT
This sequence comes from Candidatus Hydrogenedentota bacterium, assembly GCA_046583315.1. Lineage (GTDB taxonomy): Bacteria > Hydrogenedentota > Hydrogenedentia > Hydrogenedentales > DTSJ01. The sequence continues at coordinate 8,509 of JAYGCN010000094.1, read as the reverse complement.
GTTCGTCGCTGAGACCTTCCAACTCCCGCATCATGTGAAATCGCGTGATGCGGAAGGTTTTGAATGCCAGGGGTAAACTGACTGTTTCCATCGCTAGCTGATTCCTAGGAGTCGACGCATGGTGATGATGTTCCCGTGATGTACGCCTTCGTGGATGATCATGAAGCCGATTGCGTCTTCCGCATTGTCCAGCGACATACCCGGCGCGAGTTCGTGTGCCTTGTAATCCGCGAACTTGCCGGCCTTGTAGTCCGCGACGATCTGGTCTATCACACCGTTAAAGTTCGCGAGCACCTCATCCACTGGCGGAGTCTCGGCCCAGTCAGCCGGTTTCGTGCCGCCTTTGAACAGGTCGGCATATTCGGCAGGCACGGGGCTATCCAGGCCACAATGCGGATACAACATGCCGCAGTGAGAGTGGTACAAATGTCCTAGATTCCAAAGGATATTGTTTTCCAGGGCATCCGGTACCGTGAGCAACTGCTCTTCGGTGAGTCCATTCGTGTGCGAGGTCATATACCCGCGACCAAGCATGAGTGCTTTTACCATTGTTGCCGACATTTCGTTCTCCTGAGTTGTTTTGCTACATATAAGGCATCGCCGGGACTTTACCCGCGAGCCGTGTATACACTGTTAATGCGCCGCGATGATGCGCGGTATGTTCGACGATACCGCCGAGCACGACATGTTTCGGTACGCTACCCATGATGGATTCTTTGTCCGTCAACGCATTAAGCTCATCGTCCGTTTTCGACTCGATGACATCCACATGCGGCTTTATACGAACGTGCGCACCAATCCCGCGCCTCGGCGAGCGACGTTACTTTCATGATCGCTTTGGCACTCTCTTCGAAGTCCATATCAAACCCTTTGCCAAACGCGCCTTCAATGAACCAGTCGATCGTTTGCGCGATGTGGGCGATCTGTTGCGCGGCGGACATCATGCCGTCGGCCGGAGTGAGCCCGGAGTCTTCTTCGGTGAGATTTTCGGTCGATTTATCCAGAAATGTTTTGCTTCCGTTCAATTGGTTGATCAAGGTCTGCTTCATGGCGATGGCTCCCTAATTGGTGGCCTAATTTGGAGAAGTTTCGAGTATATCATTCAAACAATCGAAGTGATAATCCTATTCGCGCGCTGACTAGTCCTCGATGACCGGAAGAATCAGTGCCGAGGGGCGTGCCATATTGTGATAAATCGTATTCCGCGCAACCCGCGGCGGCATTGTGTTAAAGCCGGCGGCTTCACCGGTATTCGGATTCACTTCGAAGCGCGGAAAGTTGCTGGAGCTTATGTGGATTCCGACGCGGTGTCCCTTTTCGAAGACGATAGCCGTGCTCCAGAGATCAATTTCCAGTTGCTCCGCTTTACCGGGAATCATCATTTTTTCATCCCCCGGCATACGGCCATTGCGGTATCGAGCGCGAATCGGGTTGTCCATTACGATAGCTTCATACCCATCCGGATAAATATCGACGAGTTTCACCATGAAGTCTGTGTCCAGACCGTCCGTCGCGGCAAACAATTCCATCGTCATGCGCCCGGCAATGGTGAGATTCTCTCGGAGCGGGGCCGTTTCGAAACGTAGGTAGTCATCACGTTTGCCGATTAGGCGCTGATCCATTGGACCTTTTTTGACGCGTAGGTTTGCGCCGCCAAAGGTTGGAACAGGATTCGCCGGATCGTGCTTGTAGGATGTTTTCCCACGCTTGGTTTTCGGCTTTTCGGTGCTTACGCTCATGTCGCGATGCAGATAGAACTTGGTGGGCGTACTCGCCGGTGGCCAGGTGTCCGTCTCGATCAGACGGTTCAGGTCCGAAGGAGAATCCTTTTTTGCCGACGCCATCTGAAAATATCGAATCGCCGCTTCCTCCATGATTCCGTTCTCAACACCTTTTAGCCAGTGGTCGAACCAGCGAATTTCCTCTTGCGAACGCATTTCGTTGTGACTCAGGTCTCCCGGGTACTCCAACCTGCCCGAAATTTGGCCATGCCCAAAGGCTCCCATCCACAATTTCTGATTGCCCCGTGCCCCTTCAGCACCATCCTCTTGCAGATACTTGAAGTTGTGAATGCTGCCATGGGAAAAAATGTCATACCAGCCACCGACGTTATACATCGGGATGGTGATGTTGTGGCGATGATGGACGAAATCCGTAGCCCGCCAATGATCATCCATCACAACCCGTTTTTTCATCGCAGGAATCTGATCGGCTACTCCCTGTCCACGCATCCAGCCCCCGGCGTGGGATTCCTTGAATACGCCCCCGATGAATCGCGACTCATAAAAGAGGCTTGTCGGTGCGACACGTACGAAGGCCGCGCGAAGGTGGGGGGGATTCGCTGCGGCCGCAAGATTCGCCGTAATGCCCGGGGCCGAGGCACCCGTCATGCCGATATTGCCATCACAATACGGCTGGACCGCGAGCCACTCTACGGTGTCGTACCCGTCTTCCATATCATTTTCGAATGGCACGTAGTCCCCTTCGGACAGATACCGTCCGCGACAATCCATGATCGCGTAAACGTAGCCTTCGTTCAGGTATCGCAGCGCGCGCCGTTCCGCATTGTCTTTGTTATACGGTGTCCGCATCAGCACCACAGGCCACGGGCCTGACCCATTTTCGGGCGCATAGATACTAATGGCCAGCTTGACCCCGTCGCGCATAGGCACTTTGTATTCGGTGTGTGTGAATTGAACGTCCGAGGCGTAGCCAACAGCACTCAGGCAGATAGCCAGGCAGATGGAAGTGCCGATAATAGATTTGTGCATGACGAGCCCTCATAATTGGTCAGATCGGTAGCGTCCATTGAATCAAAAGCATCACACAACATCAAGTTCCGGGAGCGATGAATTTGACATATGACTACTTTATGTATATAGTAATTACAATATATGGACATAAGTGTAAATAATTTTATAAAATACATCCAAATATGGTAATACAATCCAAATATAGCATTGTATGACTAGATTAAGTAGTCATAATAAAGCCCCCAGTTTTCTCGGAGTTCTGTTTACATCAGCGGCCCGGGTGGAGGTGCTTCGCACTTTCCTCATTGACCCAAACCGCGCTTACTACCAGCGGCAATTGGAGACCGCTACCGGTCTGCCGATTCGTGCGATTCAGCGTGAGTTGGAGAAGCTGTCGGAGTCGGGCTTGCTCTATCGCAGGATGGAGGGACGTCGCGCGTACTACACCATCGACCAGCAGTTCCCTGGATTCGATGCCTTGCGCTCCCTTTTCTTATCCGATGCAGAACCCCTAGACCGCCTGCGTGCGGAGCTGTGTACCCATTCTTCTGTCGAGTTGGCATTTCTGAATTCGAAAACGGGTCGCGTTCTCGTGGTCGTCGATGATGGCGGCGAGCAAAGCGTATTTGACGACCGAGGTGCATTCTCGATCGAAGTCATTGGCCGAAGTAAATTCATTGAAGAACTTGAGTCGAAACCGAAGCGACTCGAAGTGTTTCTGAAAACAGGTAAAGATATATTGGGTCGTCGCGAAGACATGATATGGCGACGTATTGAAACTGCCGGATTGCTGGTGGAGAAAGGTCAAGGGATTCCCTGATGCGTGTGGAGGAAAAAATTGTACGACTGTGTGACGAGTGGTGGACTGAGCAATCTCATTCAAAGTTCGCGACAATTCGTCCGCAAGCCGAACGATGGCTTGAGTGTCTTGGGTGGACGCGCGTCCAATCCGTTTACCTCGAACACGCCGCGTGCGGCTTTGTCGGGTTGGGCAAAGACAATAAGCGAATCGTGTTTTACTTCACCATGCCGGGTGAACTCGAAACACCTACGGCTGTTCTGGAGCGTGGCCTGGACTATTGCGAGACGACACTTATGCTGGTCGGAGAAGCCCAGTTGGAAGGCTACGAGTACGTGGTAATTACTGATCTGAACCGCAGCTATGTCTACGACGCAACCACCGATGGACTCATTTTGTGTAGCGATTCACCGCAGCTGTTTGTGTCCGATGTGCTGGACTTTTTGTTGAATGATGCCGTCATAGAGGGGGCGTTGGAAGACGCACGCCGCGAACCGGCGAGTTATGTTGCGCGGCAGCTGCGTAGCTGGTGCGAACGGTGGACACGCGAACTGTCCCGTGAACCCTTCGGTTCAGAGGATATTGCGGACGCGGTTATTGATCGCGTTCTACTTCTTCGTTTCTTGTACAACCATCCGATTTGTGAGGCTCCGAACTGGTCCTACAAATCCCGCTTTACCCACGTGATTTCCTCCGCCTACGAAGAAGGCACCGTCTCGTCCAAGCGAATGTTATCGGAGTTCATGAACGACTTGGCGACGATGTGGGGCTTCGACTTTTTTGCATTGGATCCAGCGGTAGAACGATTCATCTCAAAGTCCTCGCTGATCGTGAACATGATGCAGGAAATCGCACTGCTCGCCAAAGTTAAATTCACGCCATCCACGATTCTTGAAAGTTTCAACTACGGTGACGCTTCCGAAAAAGCGCGTGTACGTCTTGTTCCCGAAGCCAATGAGGAGCGCGAAAGTTGGTTGGGCAAACTCTCCGCTGCCGAATTCGGGAAGAGCCGTATGGAAATTGATGTGTTGGAGGAAGGATACCGCGCGATTCCCTACTGGCTTGATCGTCTGGTGAAGACCGTCAACCGACTCAACATCACCGACTCTTTTCGTCAACGTTTTCATGAATACTCCAGGCGAGAACCGATACACAAAGAAGGAGACGAACTGGACCTCTTCGATTGGTCCGAGGGAGATTCAACGCCGTCATCTACGTCCGATGACGGTCACCTCGATTTGCTCGCGCTGTGCATTGAGAATAGCCTTCATATCTGGACCGCTTCGGAACGCCAACACCGATGCGCACGCATTACGCTCTACCTGTATCTCATTGAGCAATACAGCCAGGATGCCAATCCCTTTGGACGATTCCCGAATATCGAGACCTGTTTCGGCAATCGACCCGCCATGCTCGAAACTGACAAGCAATGGATCTACAAAGGGCATGCCAGTGGCGGCGCCGAGTGGGATGCCATGTAGGTGCCATCACTTAATCCGAATCAAGGCCCAATAGCCCAGGCATCCTGGCCTCCATCGGTGGGGATATTTAATTTCCAGTTTATGGTTGACAAGGCCTTCAGAACTTTGATAAAGTATGCCTCCTTTGAGCACAGCGATGTGCCAAAGAGTCACTCACCCCTCTGAGCAATCAGGGACCGGATACCGGGTATCGGCGTCCGTAAAAAGGGTTGACATCCGAAGTTTTTGGATGTTACACTACTTCGATGAGTGCGACTGGCCGTAATCGTCAGTCACGTTACGGGTCGCGTAACAGGAAATCCCGACTTGAATCCGGATGGGTTTTTGTGTCCAGGATATAAGTCGGGACTTGTTGTGTCGCCTGGATGTTCTTTGAAAATTGAATTCGACGTATAACAAATTATACAGACCATTTGTGGGAGACTATTCTGGATTTATCCAGACTATTCTCCGTCAATTCACAAAACAGTAATAAACGAAGCAAAGACAGCTTAATTTAAGCTGGATTCGCTTTTCGAAATACACTAAATTAGGGGCTTGCCCCTTTTTATAGATATTTATCGGAGAGTTTGATCCTGGCTCAGAACGAACGCTGGCGGCAGGCTTCATACATGCAAGTCGAACGATTAAAGCCCCTTCGGGGGTGTATAAAGTGGCGAACGGGTGAGTAACAGGTGGATAATCTACCTCTCAGTGGGGAATAACAGTTGGAAACGGCTGCTAATACCGCATGCGATTGCAATGTCCTCGGGCGATGCAAGGAAAGGGCCTTTTGGCTCGCTGAGAGATGAGTCCGCCCCCCATTAGGTAGTTGGTGTGATAAAAGCGCACCAAGCCAGCGATGGGTAGCCGGACTGAGAGGTTGGCCGGCCACACTGGAACTGAGACACGGTCCAGACACCTACGGGTGGCAGCAGTAGGGAATATTGCGCAATGAACGAAAGTTTGACGCAGCCATGCCGCGTGGATGATGAAGGCCTTCGGGTCGTAAAGTCCTTTTATCAGGGAAGAACAAGTGGAGGAGTAAAATGCCTCCGCCCTGACGGTACCTGATGAATAAGCAACGGCTAACTCCGTGCCAGCAGCCGCGGTAATACGGAGGTTGCAAGCGTTGTTCGGAATTACTGGGCGTAAAGGGAGCGCAGGCGGCCTGGCCAGTTTGAAGTGAAAGTTCGGGGCTCAACCCCGGATCTGCTTTGAATACTGCCAGGCTTGAGTACGTGAGAGGTAGGTGGAATTCAGGGTGTAGCGGTGGAATGCGTAGATATCCTGAGGAACATCGATGGCGAAAGCAGCCTACTGGCACGAAACTGACGCTGAGGCTCGAAAGCGTGGGGAGCGAACGGGATTAGATACCCCGGTAGTCCACGCCGTAAACGTTGTGCACTAGGTGTGAGAGGTATCGACCCCTCTCGTGCCGGAGTTAACGCATTAAGTGCACCGCCTGGGGAGTACGATCGCAAGATTGAAACTCAAAGGAATTGACGGGGGCCCGCACAAGCGGTGGAGCATGTGGTTTAATTCGAGGCAACGCGAAGAACCTTACCCAGACTTGACATCCCGTGACCGCCATAGAAATATGGCTTTCTCTTCGGAGACACGGTGACAGGTGTTGCATGGCTGTCGTCAGCTCGTGTCGTGAGATGTTGGGTTAAGTCCCGCAACGAGCGCAACCCCTATCCTTAGTTACCAGCGGTTCGGCCGGGCACTCTAGGGAGACTGCCGGTGATAAACCGGAGGAAGGTGGGGACGACGTCAAGTCATCACGGCCCTTATGTCTGGGGCTACACACGTGCTACAATGGCCGGTACAGAGGGTTGCAATACCGCGAGGTGGAGCCAATCTCAAAAAGCCGGTCTCAGTTCGGATTGGAGTCTGCAACTCGACTCCATGAAGTTGGAATCGCTAGTAATCGCGTATCAGCTACGACGCGGTGAATACGTTCCCGGGCCTTGTACACACCGCCCGTCACATGACCCGAGTCGAGTGCACCCAAAGTCATTGGCCCAACCCTTCGGGGAGGGAGATGCCTAAGGTGTGCTTGGTAAGGGGGATGAAGTCGTAACAAGGTAGCCGTATCGGAAGGTGCGGCTGGATCACCTCCTTTCTAAGGAGTACCTAGGTCATTTTAAATGACCAAGGTCGACACAAATGGTCTGTGTTATACGTCGAATTCAGTTTTTAAAGACCAGCCAGACGTTGCAACCCGAACACAAGCGCGGGCCCGTAGCTCAGTCGGTTAGAGCGCACGCCTGATAAGCGTGAGGTCAGTGGTTCGATTCCACTCGGGCCCACCATTAAAAGTGAATCTTTCTTGTTCGAGTTAGCTTGAGCAAGACGTGTCTGAGAAGGGGGTGTAGCTCAGTTGGGAGAGCGCCTGCTTTGCACGCAGGAGGTCATCGGTTCGATCCCGTTCACCTCCACCATCTTGGAAAAGATGGTATAAACGACACGACATATATACAGTTTATCCACGGCCAGTTGAGCCCTGGAAAACGCTCTTTGACAGTTGAATGCAAGGTAACCGATATACACTATTGTGAGATACGTAGTGTATATCTTTGCGAAAGCATCTTAGATATAATACAACGTCCATGAGAAATCATGGGGAGCGTGTTAGAATACAATACTACAATCCATGTTGGTTGAACTGAGCAATCAGTTCATTCGGCATAGCTGGACGAGTAATCGTTCAGAAAATTGGTTTTTTTGACCAAGCAATTAAGGGTATGTGGTGGATGCCTAGGCACCAAGAGGCGATGAAGGACGTAGCTACCTGCGATAAGCCACGGCTAGTTGGAAGCAAACTTAACCGTGGATTTCCGAATGGGGAAACCCCATCAGGCAAACCCTGATGATCTTCAGCTGAATACATAGGCTGTTGAGGCGAACCGAGGGAATTGAAACATCTAAGTACCTCGAGGAACAGAAAACAAACAGTGATTCCGTAAGTAGCGGCGAGCGAAAGCGGATTAGCCCAAACCATGCGTATGTCATAGGCCATAACCGTTGTGCGCGTGGGGTCGTGGGATGTACTTTAAGGGACTTATGGAGCCCTTGAGAGGTTACAAATCTGTCTTTTAGACGAATTCAGCTGGATAAGCTGAGCCATAGAGGGTGATAGCCCCGTAGTCGAAAAAAGCGCAGACCTCTTTAGTATATTCCCAAGTAATGCGGGACACGTGAAACCCCGTGTGAATTAGGGAGGCCCATCTCCTAAGGCTAAATACTCCTTGGTGACCGATAGTGAACCAGTACCGTGAGGGAAAGGTGAAAAGCACCCCGAGAGGGGAGTGAAATAGTACCTGAAACCACATACTTACAATCAGTAGGAGGGCGATGTCTTCGGACCGCCTGACTGCGTGCCTTTTGCATAATGAGCCGGCGAGTTACTCTGTGTAGCAAGGCTAAGGGCCAATGGTCCGTAACCGAAGCGAAAGCGAGTCTTAATAGGGCGTATAGTTGCACGGAGTAGA
>JAYGCN010000076.1:0-2039 GCA_046583315.1 Candidatus Hydrogenedentota bacterium | reverse complement strand
GCAGCGGCGACATCACGGCCAAAGAAGAAGGAACACTTCTGCTGGGTCTCGACGGCGAAGGTGTCGAATTTATGCACCGTTCGCAGCTGGTTATCGCAGATATGAGCCTCGGTTTTGGAGCCGTCGTCGAAGATCTGATCCCCGAGTCGGGAGGCGAAGACGCGAAAGGCGTGGTGGAAGTGGGCTTTGTCGAAGAACGAGGGTTTGGTCACCATCTTAAACATGTTCTTGCCCCCTTCGTGGTTGAGCATGAATGATTTGGTGGTTCCGTCACAGTTCTCGTCGAGGATCAGAAGTTCCAGGGCGCGGGCTGCCATGCGCCGGGTTATGGGAGCTTCAAAGTGAACCTGGCATCCCTTTTTACTGACCTTCGTGTCAGAATCAGCCGCGCTGGTTTTTGGGGGTGTCGCTCCCGTTTTCCCGTGGTGAAGGGTGACGACGGTTTTGAAGGTGCCGTCGCATAGATGGACGTCGACCGGGGCGTTGTTTAAGACCTTCGCGGAGAGTGTGTTACCAAAGGATCGGAGGGAATCAGCCGTCTCCTTCAGGTGCATCGACTCGTCCCGGGTGACCATTCGGAACACGTACACGCGTCCATCCCGCCTCAGTTGAAAGGAGATCGTGTTGTCGCTGCAATCAATTTCGCCTGCGATGAGCGCGAGCACGCCCTTCGCCTCTTCTTCGGTGATCCCGGGTTTTCGATAGAGTTCACATTTTTTATTTGCCAGGCGAACCCCCCAGCCAGCGTTCTCGGATCCGCCCGAGCTTGAATGTGCCAAGGTCACTACAGTCCTAAACGAGTCATCACACAGGTGGACGTCGACCGGAGCGTTGCCGAAGACCTCGGTGGAGATCTGGTATCCAAACCCGCGGATAATCTTTTGGGTGTCTTCCTCATGTATCGCTTTTTGCTTCGTGACCATTCGAAACTGGATACGATGTCCTTCCTTTCGCAACTGAAAGGAGAGTGTTGACTGTCCCTCGCATGCGCCATCGTCTGCGAGGAGTTGGAGCACCTGCATTGCCTCCTTTTCTGTGATCCCACCTTGTCTAAAGAGTTCACACGGGCCGATTGTGACGCGAGCGCCCCACTTCGCCTCTTTGTTTTTGAGGAAGAACATGATGCCCACGACCGCCGCGACGGCGACTGCGATCCCAATATACAGGGTACCTCGACCCTTGCTCTTTGAGGTGGTCGGGGTGCTCAACTGGGCTGCGTTCAAAGGAGGCGCTGCGTCGCTCAGTCCGGAGGGGGGCGACGGGGATGTGGTCGGTGACTGGGAGGAGTCAGTGACCGCACCGTAGGGCTTCCAGTCCGCCCACGATGGTTGCCAGACGAAGGTGTCCGAATTGATCTCCCCGGTGGCGATCAGCCGTTGAAATTCCATCTCGTCGATGGGTCCTTGATTGTCGCCGTCTTTCCGGTAAAACCAGGTGCTCATTCTCACTCCTCCAAGTCGGTCCGAGGAGTGTTGCACATCTATTTGAAGCTGTCACAGGATAGAAAGAACGAATTATCTCTCATGGTGGGCACCGAAGCCCTGCTTCTCAACTGCTCCCATTCGTGACCGCGTAATGGCATGGTTCCGGTTCTCTAGCATTTACCTGGCTTTGGATTCAGGCTACGCTTTCGGCCGGCGGTTAATCCAGGTTGGCCGCGGAATGTTTTTTGCAGATATGTGGGAACGCTGGGGGTGTCGTGCCCCAGTCGTTCTTGTCTAAGTTCCGAGTGATGTTTATGAAAATTGAAGTGATGCATGTTCCCGCGGCTTCGGTCGCGGAGGGGCGCCCTCGAGCAGCTGTCACGCGAAATCTCGCGATGGCTCGATTCTCCTGGATGTATGTTCTGGTCTTGCTGTGTGCTTCGTGCGGCGACAACTGCGGCTCGGGCGGGGCTGTGCTCCCGAGCAACGGCGAGGACCAGGTCACGTTTGGGCCACCCGACCAGAGTCTCCCCGTGTTTCTAGCAGACGGGGATCCGTGCGCACATCACGGGCAATGTTCCAGTGGTTTTTGTGGGGACACCCCCCAGGGAAAAC
>JAYGCN010000231.1:0-3326 GCA_046583315.1 Candidatus Hydrogenedentota bacterium | reverse complement strand
CCTGTCACGTTCCTTCAACTTCAGGCGATTCGGGTTCCCATTGAATACATTGAGATGGTGACTAAGGGCTATATTCTCATGGGTCAATTTGACGTATTCTGATCGTCCGGATGTGTGGCGAGCCAGAATACCCGGGCGGTCTGGAATAGTGCAATGATGCCTTGCGTGACGGTGAGAATCAGCAATGCAGCAATGGCGCTATTCAGAAAAAGGCAGAGAGTCACAATCAGATACCATTGCGCTTCTTCAAAGAGGAAGAAGCGTAGATTACGTTGGTAAAAACCCTGTCCGCTGAGTCGATTCCAGGGGCCTATCGAACATTCTTTGGCCGCGATAAGTTTTAGGTAGGGTTGATAGCAAATCAAGAATATAGTTGCGAAGCCTAGAATGGTTGGGATTTCATACGCCAGATGATTGGAGGCTTGAAGGGAGAGAGCAACTATAATGAAGGGAAACGCGACAAAGTCGGAGCATTTGTCCAGCAGGGAACCAACTTTGGAGGATAGACCTCGGTAGCGGGCTAGTTGCCCATCCATACAATCGATGACGTAGGCGACCTGAAGTACGATGCCTGCGCCGACAAGGCTTGCCGTGGTATCGGAGAGAATGAGGAGGCCGGAGACGATAGTCAACGTAAAAGACAGAATCGTAAGCCGATTGGGGGTGAGGAAACGCCAGTCTGCAACTACGAGCAAGAGTAAGTAGGCCATCGGCGTGGCAAATACCCTAGACCACCATTCTTTACGAGGTTGAAAGGTCTTACGTAGTTGGTCTTTGCGTCTACCGTAACTCATGTTGTATCCAGAATCATTTCTCCATCGGCTTTATGAGTTCGCTATGTTGATCATTATAAATCTGGCTTCCGCGTTGCCAGCTGCGCACGAGTCCATAGTAAAGCTGGCTGATGGCGAAGATCCAAAGAACTGGTAGGATGACATTGAACACAAGTGCCACGGAAAGCATGAATACAAAAACGGCTTCGTTGAATAAGAATAATTTTCGTTGCTCGCCTAGAAACCAGATCACGTTCTGCTTGAAGCTGTGTTCGATACCACCAACTTTTCTACGTTGTTGGTTTATGGAAGCGGCTTCCTGTGACGACTTTTCGAGATAGTTCACGTCATGTTCGACTTCGATGAAAATCGTTACATATTTGACATAAACTCGCAGTGAGTAAAAAGTGACACCTGTAAAGGCCAGGAATACGGGTGTGATGCTGTCCGTTTGCACAAAGGAGGCATACGCGATGGCGCCAAACCACAGAAATATGGTGAGTTGATCGGTGACTTTGTCGAAGTAATTGCCAAAGCGGGAAGATACGCCTCGGTACTTTGCCATTTGGCCATCCATACAGTCGAGGATATGACTTAGATTGATGAAAATTGCCGCGGCGATAAATGCTGGTTGGGATCCGATCAGAATGAATGCTGATGCCAATAGAGCAACAATGAAGGAAACAGTTGTAATCCGATTGGGTGTAAGCCACTTGATGTCAACAATGAAATAATTGAACAAAATCGCCAAAGGAGACGTCACGAAAGACGACCACCACTCATCGTTTTTGTTTTTCGTTTCCCATAAGTTGAGAAATTTATCGTTCATGGGAACCTAAGACGCATTCTTCAGCGTTGGTGATAATTTCGGGACCATCGAAATCGTAACGGGCTGGCGAGGACGTATTTTCCTATCCTGTGAGGTCCAAGAAAGCAATCTGTCGTAATCGGCGGGTGTGTCAACTTCTGTCCAAAATGCGCCATCAACATCTTCGTGGAAAATATCTATACCCTCTTCAATGAAGGCGTAAAGAACTCCTTCCCACCAGTTGTTCATATCGCGATTGGACACCATCTTTTCGAGTTGATGTTTGAATGTTGCGATAAAGCTTTTGTCAATGCGAACAATCCCCACATATTCACAATCCGTTTCTGCATTCGTGAGTTTGTTTCCCGTTTTGCGGATACATCTACCATCCACACCGAAGCGAAAATCGGCGTCTTCGATTCGGGTTGAATCCGATATCATGACTACGTGGTCTTTTTGAGCCAATGCGGTTTGGAGGACTTCTTTTTCGAAGTAGAGGTCGGCATTCATCAGGAGAAGATCGTCATCCAGCAAATCCTTAGCCAACCACAGCGATGCGATGCTGTTGGTGACGCGATAAAATGGATTGTCGAAATAGCGCACCTGGGAGCCAAGCTCTTTGCGGATAAGATCGCCCTTGTATCCGGTAATTACAGTGATGTCGTGAATGTCATGGCGATGAAGCATTTCCACGTTTCTACGAATGAGCGACACTCCGTTCGCTTCGATCAGGCACTTGGGTTTATTGTGAATCAATCCTTGAATTCTCGAACCTACTCCGGCAGCCATGATTACGACTCTCATTATATAATCCTTTCAACAGGTTTTGGCATTACGATCTCTGCAAGTGATGCAGCGATAAAATTTATATCTGAAGTATTCTGATTGCCCATATGGCTGATTCGAATTAGCTTATGTTGTAATGCCCCGCCACTAGGAGCGACTTCAATGGCATGATTCGTTCGCAAATCCCGTACGACTCGCTGCGCGTCCATGTCGTCACATAGCAGGGCGGTCATTGCGTTGGATTGCCGATCGGGCAAGATGCTTAACGGGAGATCGATGATAGATCTCCGGAAGTCCAAGGCACGTTGATGATGTTGTGAGACGATTTCTGAGAGAGAGCTTTGTTGAATGTCGAGCAGCCGTTGATGAAGCTGCAGGAGAAGTCCGATGGCGGGCGTGTAGGGTAACTGCCCTCGCTCCTGATTGCGAAGATAATCCCGCAGGTTCATATATAAAGTCTTGGGATTACTTTCAGTCAAACGAGCAATCGCGTTCGTGCTCATCGCCACGAATGAAAGTCCAGGCGGAAGAGCAAGTGCCTTCTGGGAACTCAATATTGTGACGTCCACGTTCCAATCATCCATCTGGAAAGGGTCCGCGCAGATCGTGCTAATGGCATCAACCATGTAAAGAAGGGACGCATCGCGGACGATATGGCCTATCGCCTCTATGTCGTATAACTGTCCCGTAGATGTCTCGTGTGCATTGATGAGGAATGCCGAAAAATCTTCTTCGCTAAGAATGTTCTTTAATTGGTCAAGATCAAGATCGGCGCCCGCATCAAGCTTGATTTCACGGAACGGTATGGAGTGAACCCGGCACAGGTCACACCAACGTTGACCGAATGTACCGCCGTTCACGATGAGTACTTTGTCATGGGGCGTGAGGAAATTGAGTACAGCGGCTTCCATGGCAAGTGTGCCGGAACCTGTCAGAAGGGCGACTTCTCCATCTGTCTG